>NZ_JBEYUS010000023.1:0-80108 GCF_040643635.1 Saccharopolyspora sp. NPDC047091 | reverse complement strand
GTCCAGCAGTTCCCAGCCGGTGAAGAACCAGCTGAGAACCCGCGGCGGTGCCGGTGGCGTGCCGGGTCGCCGCTCAGCGGCTTCGCCGCTGACAAACGGACGGCACCGGTGCAGCGCGCTCGCCGTTCGGGCGCCTTCGGCAGGAACGCAGCAGGGCCCGCGGCCTTCCGGCCACGGGCCCCGTTCGCTGCTTCCGTCAGCCGTTCAGGCCTCGCTCGATCGAGGCGATGATGCGCGGGCGCAACTGCGCCACGCTGACGATCTCGTCGACCGAACCGACCTCCACGGCGCGCTGGATGCTGTGCACCCGGTCGAACTCCGCGGCGACCTCGCCGAGCTTCTCGGCCCGCACCGAGGACTGCACCTCCGCCAGCTGCGCGTGCAGCGCCGCCCGCTCCGCGCCCGTCGCCTCACCGGCGCTCGCCTGCAGCGCGGTGACCCGCGGATCGGTCGCCGTGCGGTTGTTCACCTCACCGGAGAACACCACCGCCGCCGCCGGAGCACCGCCCAGCACCGACGCGAACGAACCCTCCAGCGCCAGCACCGTCATGTTCGGGTTCAGCGCCTTCGAGAACACCACGAACGCGCCGCCGTGGTACCGCGAGATCACGCAGAACACGATCGGGCCCTCGAAGTTCACGATCGCCCGGCCGATCTCCGCGCCGTACTCCAGCTGCAGCTTCCGCATCGACTCCGGCGAACCGTCGAACCCGGACAGGTTCGCCAGCACCACCAGCGGCCGGTTCCCGGACGCCGCGTTGATCGCCCGCGCCGCCTTCTTCGACGATCGCGGGAACAACGTGCCCGCCGTGTAGGTGTCCGGGCCGTCGGTGGGGGGGAAGCCGCGGCGCTGCACCGATCGGGACTCGATGCCCAGCAGGCACACCGGGTGTCCGCCCAGGTGCACGTCCTGCACCGCCGCGGTGTCCGCGTCCGCCATGCCCGCCCAGCGCTCCAGCACCGGGTGGTCCTGGTCGGACAGCGCGCGCATCACCGTGCGGATGTCGAACGGCTTCTTGCGGTCCGGGTTGTGCTCGGCGGAGAAGATCTCGCCGACCGTACTGAAGTCGCCGCCGAACTCGTGCGGGAACGGCGAGACGTCCCGGTCCGACGGGTCGGTCGTCGCGGCCGCACGCGGCGCCGACTCGCCCGGCACCACGTAGGTGTGGTCGTAGTGCGACATCAGCACGTCCCGCGCGGCGGGCAGGTTCGGCGCCCAGTACTGCGCCTGGCCGTTCGGCCCCATCACCCGGTCGTAGCCGCCGATGCCGAAGTTGTCCTCCGCCGACACGCCGCCGGAGAAGTCCAGCGACTGCTTGCCGGTGAGCACCATCGCCGAATCGGGCGTCATCACCAGGATTCCCTTGGTGTGCATCAGCATCGTCGCCTCGGCGTTCCAGTACGGCTGCGCGCCGACCGTGATGCCCGCGACCACGATGTTGATCTCGCCGCCGTCCTGGGTGAACTGCACGATCCGCTTCAGCGCGGCCGCCACCCAGTCCATGTTCTCGGTGCCCGAGGACATCGAGATGCGGGCGCCCGCCGACAGCGCGAACCACTCCAGCGGCAGCCGCAACCGCTCCGCCAGGTCCAGCGCCGCGATCACCCGCGCGCACTCCGGCTCGGACAGCGCGCCCAGCGCCTTCGTCGGATCGCCCAGCAGCACCACGCGCCGCACGCCCTCGGGGTGACGCTCGGTCGGGGTGGTCACCACGCCCGCGACGATCGCGGCCGAGTTCTTCCCGCGCGGCCGGTCCACCGGCACCAGCACGCCGTCCTCGTCCAGGTCGTGCTCGACGAAACCGCCCGCGTCCCCGGCCAGCATCCCGGACAGCTCGTACGGGTAGGTGGTGCCGCGGCGCGCCGCGCGCAGCACCTTCTGCCGGTAGTCGTCCAGCGGCAGCACCGGCTCCGACGACGGTTCCTCGATGTGCAGCCGCGGTTCGCGGCCACCGGCCAGGTCGATCCGCACCGCCATGTCGGTGAGCTCGCCGTTCTCCCCGCGCTGGCGGGACAGGAACGTGACCTCCTCCAGCCCGGCGCCCGCCGTCGTCGGCAGGATGCGCTGCACCAGCGTGTTCAGCTCGTCCGAGGTGAACTCCGTCGGCGGCCACACGTACATCAGGATGCGGTTGGTGTCGAAGCGCTTCTTCGCCGGGCGCTGCGCCTGCACCGTGCGGATCGCGTCCATGCACCCGGCGAGGATGTCCTCCACCGCGGGCAGCGCCACCAGCCGGCCCTCCGCGTCGCGCAGCGGGGTCAGGTCCCGCACCTGCGCCATCGCGACCAGCCGCTCGTCGGACGGGTTCTCCCGCGCGACGCACGTGAACAGGTAGACCTCCTCGTCCGCCGACGGCAGCCGGGTCAGGTCGAACTCGCGCAGCCGCTCCAGCTGCATCCGCTGCGCGATCAGCGGGTGCAGGCCGCGGATCAGCCGGTCCTCGGCGAACCCGCCCCGCTCGTCGCGGCGGAACGTGAAGTGGTGGTGCATCACCGCACCGCCGGTGCCCGCGACCGTGGTGGTGATGCGGGCGACCTCGGCGGGCAGCGGCTGCGCCGCCAGCACCTCGCCGAGCCGGGCCGCGACCGCTTCCGCGTCCGGCTGCCCCTCCCACTTCACGTACAGGTCGGCGACCACGTCGGCACCGTCCGGGCGGTCCGCGGCCAGCTCGCCGACCGCGCGCGCCGCCTCCGGCAGCTCGCCGAAGTCGACGGCTGTGGTGACCAGGCGGGTCACGCCCTCCGCGCCGGTGTGCTCGGCGGTGACGAACCGGCAGCCCGCGGCTTCCCGGGACGTGACGCCGGACAGCGCCCGGTTGCCGTAGTAGCGGCGGGTCAGCACCTCCAGCAGCGGGGTGTGGTCGTGGCCGCCGCGGCCCATCCGCTGGCCGAGCAGCCGCACCAGCGGCTCGGCGCTGGCGACCATCTTCGCGATCCGCTCCGCGCGGTCCGCGGCGTCCGGGTGCTCGTCGAGGTGGCGCAGCTCGGCGCGCACCCCGGCGTACACCTCGGCGCGGTTGCGGCGCAGCAGCGGC
Organism: Saccharopolyspora sp. NPDC047091; assembly: GCF_040643635.1. NCBI lineage: Bacteria > Bacillati > Actinomycetota > Actinomycetes > Pseudonocardiales > Pseudonocardiaceae > Saccharopolyspora > Saccharopolyspora sp. NPDC047091. The sequence goes on along the minus strand of NZ_JBEYUS010000023.1, from coordinate 77,073 downwards.
TGCGCGAACCAGCGGAACACCACGCCGCGCGCCAGGTCCGAGACCGCGGGGAAGCGCACCTGGGTGGCCTTGATGACGTGCTCCAGCGTCAGCCCGGCGCGCTCCCGCAGCTCCGTCGCGGGCGGCGGCTCGGCGATCCAGCGCCGCAGCAACGCCGAGATGATCTTGACGTCGGAGGCGGCGCGCTGCTGCGCCAGGAAGATCCGGAACACCGCAGACTCCAGCTCCGGCGAGCGCTCCAGGTCCGTCACGTCGTAGTGCGCCAGCACCCGGCGCAGCCGCTCCTCGAAACCGGTGCTGACCCCGGCGCGCTCCACGTCCAGGCTCTGCAGGTAGCTGTGGAAGTACTCGCGCGGGCTGTGCACCGGGCCGGATTCGTCGTCCACGTCCCCGGCGGGCTTGTTCCGGCTCAGCTCCGACAGGTCGGCGAACACGCCGAGCAGCTCGACCTCGCCCTCGGTCACCCCGGGCGCCGCGTCCGGCTCGGTGCGGGCCGCCAGGTAGCCGCTGAGCACCCGCTCGCCGTCCTGCGGATCGACGTCGAAGCCGAGCAGCAGGCCGCGCAGGTCCCGCAGGCCGCGCGCGGCGCGCTGCGCGGCCGACACGCTCGTCGGCTCCGCGGGCAGCTCCACCTCGACCGCCGCGGTCTCCGCGGCCTCCTCGGCCGCGTCGTCGTCGGCCAGCGGCTCCAGCCGCATCAGCGGCGCGCCCGTCTCGACCTGGCTGCCGGTGGACACCGGCAGCTCCCGCACCCGCGCCCGGAACGAGGCGCGCAGCACGGTCTCCATCTTCATGCTCTCCAGCACCAGGATCGGCGCGCCCGCCTCGACCTCGTCGCCGACGGCCAGCGGCGTCGCCACCACCAGCGCGGGAGCGGGGGAGCGGACCACACCGCCCTCGTCCCGGGTGATCCGGTGCGCCACCCCGTCCACCTCCACCAGGTGGATCGGGCCGTGCGTGCCGGTGACCAGGCGGAACCGGTGGCCGTTCACGGTGATCTGGCCGCTGTGCGCGTCGAACCGGTCGACCTCCACGTCCGCCGGGTGCACCGGGCCGCCACCGGAGATCGCGACGCGGAACCGCTTGTGCCCGACCCGGGCGACGCCCACCTGGTAGCCGACGCCGCGCAGCTTCAGGTCCAGCGGGCGGCCCGTCTCGTGCTGCACCTGCGGCCTGCCGCCGAACGCGGTGGACAGCAGCCGCTGCCGCGCCGCCTCCTCCTCGTCCTGGTAGGCCTCGATGGCCGCCGCGGCCAGCGCGATCGCCGAATGCCGGTGCAGCACCAGCCGGCCGTCCTCGCGCACCCGGTCGATCCAGCCGGTGTCGGCGCTGCCGTCGACCACCTCCGGCTGGTCCAGCAGGTCCAGCACGAAGCTCTTGTTCGTCGCCCCGCCGTCGATGATCACCGTGGTCTCGGCCATCGCGCGGCGGAGCCGGGCCAGCGCCTCGTCGCGGTCCCGGCCGAACGCGATGATCTTCGCGATCATCGAGTCGAAGTCGGCGGGGATCGTGTCGCCCTCCGACACCCCGGTGTCCACCCGGATGCCGGGGCCCGCGGGCAGCACCAGCCGCGCGATGTGCCCGGGGGAGGGGGCGAAGTCGCGGTCCGGGTCCTCGGCGTTGAGCCGCGCCTCCACCGCGTGCCCGCTCTCCGAGGCGCACAGCCCCTCCAGCGTGCCGCCCGCGGCCACGTGCAGCTGCAGCTTCACCAGGTCGGTGCCGGTGGTGATCTCGGTGATCGGGTGCTCCACCTGCAGGCGCGTGTTCACCTCCAGGAACGCGAACAGCTCCTCGCCCGGGTGGTACAGGAACTCCACGGTGCCCGCGCCGCGGTAGTCCACCGCCAGCGCCAGCCGCTCCGCCGAGGCCTTCAGCTCCGCGGTCTGCTCCGGGGAGAGCACCGGCGACGCCGATTCCTCGATGATCTTCTGGTTGCGGCGCTGCACCGAGCAGTCCCGCACGCCCAGCGCCACCGCGGTGCCCTGGCCGTCCGCGATGACCTGCACCTCCACGTGCCGGGCGCCGGTGACCAGGCGCTCCAGGAACACCACGCCGGAACCGAAGGAGCGCAGCGCCTCCTGGCTGGTGCGCTCGTAGGCGTCCGCCAGCTCCTCCGCCGAGTTCACCTTGCGGATGCCGCGCCCGCCGCCGCCCGCGGTCGCCTTCAGCATCAGCGGGTAGCCGATCCGCTCACCCGCGGCCAGCGCCTCCTCCGCGGACGCCACCTCGCCGCGGGACCACGGGGCCACCGGCACGCCGACCTCCTCGGCCAGCAGCTTCGCGCCGATCTTGTCGCCGAGCCTGCGCATCGCGTCCGCGCTCGGGCCGATGAACGTCACGCCGATGCGCTCGCAGACCTCCGCGAACGCCGGGTCCTCGGCGACGAAACCCCAGCCCACCCAGGCCGCGTCCGCGCCGGTCTCCAGCAGCGCCCGTTCCAGCGCCGCGTGGTCCAGGTAGGGGCGGGCCGACGCCGGGCCCAGCGAGTAGGCCACATCGGCCTCCCGCACGAACGTCGCGGTCCGGTCGGCGTCGGTGTAGAGCGCGACCGTCTCCACCCGCTTGCCGGTTTCCGCGGACAGATCCCGCACGGCGTGGATGAGCCGCATCGCAGCCTCTCCACGGTTGACGATGGCGACACGACTGAACACCGGATGAGCCTCCTGATTACCACGCACAACAGGCGACGTCCCGTCCCCGGAGCGTCGCCTGCACCTGTCCTACACACTGCTCCGTCACACCCGGGTGTACCAATGTCCGCACCGGCGCATGCCGGAGCCGAGACTTTGTAGGAACCCGCCAAAAAAGCTAGCCGAGCGCCCGTCCGGAACTCCCCGGAAGACCACTCCAGCACACGAATTCGGGGCAGAACCCGCGAGATCCGGGAGACCCGCTCATCGCCGCGCTCCGCCACTCGCACCACCCGGCGCCCCCGGACGGCCCCGACCACCCTGCCGCACGACCGCATTCAGAACGCGGCCGGATAGGTTCCCGTGGTGAACAGAGCACGGTGGGCGGCGTTGCCGCAGCGGTTCCCGCTCGTGGCCGACGCCGCGCTCGCGGGGTTCGTCACCTACCTGGCGCTGCTGGGGATGTCCCCGGGCGACGTGGTCGACAGCGGTGATCCCGGGCTGCTCGCCCACGTCGCGGCCGTGCTCGGCGGTGCCCCGCTGGTGCTGCGCAGGCGGTACCCGGTGGTCGTGCTGGCCGTGATCTCGGTGGCGCTGTGCACGTTCTACGGCACCGGCTGCAAGACCTCGCTCGGTCTGCTCGGGCCGCTCGTCGCCACCTACAGCGTCGCCGTCCGGTACCCGCTGAACCGCTCCGTCCCGCTCGCCGCGGGCAGCATCGTGGTCATCAGCAGCGGTGTCATCGCGGGTGTCGCCCACTTCCGGTGGTCCACCGACCTGTTCGCCGGTCTGCTGTTCGGCAGCACCCAGGCGATCATCGCGGTCGCGCTGGGCTACGCGATCCGGGTCCGCGGCCAGCAGGCCGAACGGCTCCGGCACGAACGGGACCTGGAAGGCGAGCGCGCCGTCACCGAAGAGCGGATGCGCATCGCGCACGAACTGCACGACGTCGTCGCCCACCACCTGTCCGTGGTGGCGGTGCAGGCCAGCCTCGCCCGCTACGTGCTCGACTCCGACCTGGAGACCGCCCGCGAAGCGCTCGGCACCATCTCGGCCACCACCTCCAGCTCCCTCGACGAGCTCGGCAGGCTGCTGCGCGTGCTGCGGCCCAGCATCGAGGAACCGCCCGGCGGCGGCACCAGCTTCCTGCCGCAGCCCGGGCTCGACGAACTGCCCGTGCTGCTCGAACGGGTCCGCTCGTCCGGGGTACCGGTGGCGCTGCACGTCGAGGGCGAACCGCGGCCGCTGTCGCCCGGCGCCGAGCTGTGCGCCTACCGCATCGTGCAGGAAGCGCTCACCAACGTGCTCAAGCACGCCCCGACCGCCACCGCCGAAGTCCGCGTGCACCACGACGCCGACTCGGTCACCGTGCGGATCCGCGACGACGGCGCACCGCCCCCGAAGGACCGCAAGCCTTCCGGGCACGGTTTGATCGGCATGTGCGAACGGGCGAAGATGTACGGCGGCACCGTGGAGATCGGGCGTCGTCCCGAAGGCGGATTCCAGGTCCTGCTGCGCATTCCGCGCGCCGAGGGCTGAGCAGGCGGCCGTCGACCGGCGGGGGGACCGCCGCGTGATCCGGGTGCTCATCGTCGACGACCAGGACCTGCTGCGCGCCGCGTTCGCCGCGCTGCTGCGCGCCACCGACGGCATCGACGTCGTCGGCGAGGCCGCGAACGGGCGCGACGCCGTCGAGCTCGCCGCCCGGCTGCGGCCCGACGTGGTGCTGATGGACCTCCGGCTGCCCGAGATGGACGGGGTGCGCGCCACCGAACTCATCCTGGAGGCGGCCGAACCGCCGCGGCCCGGCATCCTGGTGCTCACCGTGTTCGACCTCGACGACTACGTGTACGCGGCGCTGCGCGCCGGGGCCTCCGGGTTCCTGCTCAAGGACAGCCCGCCCGAAACGCTCATCACCGGGGTGCGCACCGTCTCCGACGGCGGGATGCTGTTCGGCCCCACCATCACCCGGCGGCTCGTCGAGACCTACATGCGGGTGCCGCCGCCGGGCGCGGGCATCCCCGTGCAGCTGTCCGGGCTCACCCAGCGGGAACTGGCCGTGCTGCGGCTGATCGCCACCGGCGCCACCAACGCGGAGATCGCGGAGCACCTGGTGCTCAGCGAGGGGACGGTGAAGACGCACGTGAACCGGGCCATGACGAAGCTCGGGGTGTCCAGCCGGGCGCAGGCCGTGGTGGTCGCCTACGAATCGGGACTGGTGGTGCCGCGGCAGCGGTGACAGGCCCGCTCGCGCGGGAACGGCTCGTGGAACCGCGCGTCCGGGCCGGTTCTGCTGGGACCGGCCTGTCCGTCGGCAACGGCCTGTCCGTCGGGACCGGCCCATCCGCCGGGACCGGCCTGTCCGTCGGGACCGGCCCATCCGCCGGGAACGGCCCGCCCGCCGGGAACGGTCCGGATCAGACGAGGCCCGCGTCGTGGGTGACGATGGCGACCTGGGTGCGGTTCGACGCGCCGAGCTTGCCCATGATCCGTCCGATGTGGACTTTCACGGTGGACGGGCTCATGTACAGGTGGGCGGCGATCTCCGCGTTGCTCAGCCCCTGCGCCACCGCCACCGCCACCTCGCGCTCGCGCGGGGTCAGCTGGTCGATCTTCCGGCGCGCGTCCGAGTTCTCCTTGCCCGCCGCGAACGCGCCCAGCAGCCGCTTGGTGATCCGCGGCGAGAGCATCGCCTCCCCGGAGGCCACCGTGTGCACCGCCGCCGCCAGCTCCCGAGGCGGGGTGTCCTTGAGCAGGAACCCGGACGCCCCCGCCTGCAGCGCGGCGTGCACGTACTCGTCCACGTCGAACGTCGTCAGCACCAGCACCGCGGGCGGTTCCGCCAGCGCGGCGACCCGCTTGGTGACCTCCAGGCCGTCGACCCGCGGCATCTGGATGTCGGTGACCACCACGTCCGGGCGGTGCTTGGCGACCAAGTCCACCACGCCGGAACCGTCCCCGGCCTCCGCGGCGACCTCGATGCCCGGATCGGACTCGAGGATGAGCCGGATGCCGCTGCGCACCAGTTCCTCGTCCTCCAACAGGACCACCCTGATGCCCACGTGACTCCCCGCGCCCGACTGCGTTGCCGCGCCCACGGTATCCAAGTCCGGCCGCACCGGATCACGGTGTCCCGGGACCGGCGTCAGGAGGCGGCCGCGGGCTCCAGCACCGGGAACTCCGCCCGCACCCGGTAGCCGTCCTCGGCGGTGCGGCCCACCTGCAAGGTGCCGCCGGCGAGGGTGACCCGCTCGCGCATCCCGATCAGCCCGTACCCGGAGCCCTCCACCACGGTGGTGCCGCCGCCGCGCGCGTTCACCACCTCCACCGCGAGCCCGTCCGGACCCGTGTCGACCGACACCAGCACCGGCGAACCGGGGGCGTGCTTGCCCGCGTTCGTCAGCGCCTCCTGCACCACCCGGTAGGCGGCGCGGCCGACGGCGGTGGAGGTCTCCGGGAGCTCGTCCGGCATCTCCAGCGCGATCTCCGCGCCCGCCGCCACCGAATCGGCGACCAGCTCGGCCACCCCCGCCAAGGTGGGAGCGGCGTGATCACCGCCCGGGTGCTCGGCGTCGTCGCGCAGCGCCCGCAGCATCTCGCGGAGTTCGCTCAGCGCGGCCGAGCTCGACACCCGGATCACCTCGGCGACCTGCTCGGTGCGCTCGTCGGTGGCGGTCATCGTCAGCGCGCCCGCCTGCAGCGAGATCACGCTGACCCGGTGCGCCACCACGTCGTGCATCTCGCGAGCGATGCGGCGGCGTTCGGCGCCGACCGCGCGGTCCGCCAGCAGGTCCCGCTCCCGCTCCGCCTGCACGGCCCGTTCCCGCAGGCTGCGCAGCAGGTCGCGACGCTGGTACAGCCACAACCCGAGCAGCGTCGGCATGCCGACGAACCCGGTCAGCATCGCGGCCAGCCCCAGTAGCGCCGTCGCCGTCCCGTTCGTCCACAGGCTCGCGAGGTTCGGCAGCGCCAGGCGGGTCAGCTGCGCCGCCGTGACGACCGCCACCGCGCCCCAGGTCGAGGCGACCGGGCCGCGCTGCTTCGCCATCGTGTACAGGGCGACCACCACGGCCATGCTCTGGTCCCCTGACCCGGCCAGCACCATGACCGCGCTCGAGGCCAGCACCGCGATCCACGGGAACCGCCTGCGCAGCAGCAACCCGCCGAACAGCAGCGCGTTGCCGGGGATCAGCACCCACTGCTGCCAGACCGCCGGATCGTCCGGCATGGCCACGGCCAGCGACGCGATCAGCAGATCCAGCAGCAGGGATCTGAACTTCCCGTCCCACCAGGCCAGTCGAGTGGCCCACTTCCCTTGTCGAGGCACTCGACCACGGTATGCGTCGGTGTCGTCGTCCGGCATCAGGCGTCCGATCATGCTGCTCCTCTCCGCCGTTCCAGCGTGTCCGGCGCCCGCCCGCGGGTGCGTCCCGCTTCCGGCCGAGGCGGCGTACTACTTCAGGCCAAGTCGAGTCGGGCTGAACTGCCGACGTGCGCGGACCCGCTCGGGGCGCAGCATTGATCTCGTCGGCGAACGGCGGAAGTCGAAGCCGGCGGGGCACCGCGACCGCGGTCCGCCCGGAGCACTCCCGGAAGGACGAATCCCATGCTGAAGTCCGAGATCACCCGTTCCCTCGCCCAGTCCGCTGCCGAGCAGCCCTCGCAGGTGTGGGGCTGGGTGTTCCTCGTCGTCGGTGCGCTGATCGCGCTCGGCCTGGCCGCCCTGGTCATCGGAGCCTTGGTGAGCCTGTACCGCGCCGAGGCGGACGGCACCACGAAGGCGGTGTGGGTGCTGATCGTCGTGATGGCGCCGCTGCTGGGTGCCGCGCTGTGGTTCGTGATCGGCCGCTCGCAGGCCCGCAAGAACGCGGTCGACTCCGGCCCGGAGTCCGGTCCGGCGCAGCCGCTGGACGGCGGCCAGGCCACCGCGTGACGGCCCGCGGCAGGCACCGCGCCGCCGATCCGTGCGCTCCCGCCACCGGGAGCGCGAGGGGTCGGCGGCGCCAGGTCGTTCCGGGGGCGCCGGACCGTCCGGGGGCCCCGGACCGTTCTGGGACAGCGGGTCGTTCGGGGACAGCGGGTCGTTCCGGGACCCCGGACCGTTCTGGGACAGCGGCTCGTCCGGGGGCACCGGGTCGTTCCGGGGCACCGGGTCGTTCCGGATCGGGCGCACCGACGACCGGACAGTCCACATCGGACGAACGGCCGCGGGTCAGCCCTCGTCCGCGGCGCGGTCCGCGGTGAGCGCCCGGGCGTCGACCAGCTCGGTGCCCGCGACCTTCCCGGACCACCCCCGGTGCTCCCGGCTGCGCGGCACGCCCAGCGCGTGCACCGCGCACCACGCCAGCGCGACCGGCAGCCCCGCCGCGGGCCACAGCACGGCGACCGCGCCCTCGACCAGCGCCAACCCGCCCACGCCCACCAGCCAGCGCAGCAGCACCGCGCGCGCTCCCGGGCGCCGCCCGTCGACGACGACGCGCAGCAGCACCGCGTGCTGGCCGAGCGAACTGCCGCGGCCCACCGCGGTGGCGATCAGCAGCAGCACGGCGGGCGCGAACCACAGCGCCGCCGTCTCCAGCCACACCTGGGTCCCGGCGGGCGGCCGCACCTCGGCGACCCGCAGCAGCAGGTCCGCGCCGCGGGCCAGCGCCAGGCCCAGCCACCACAGCAGCAGCACGTCGCAGACCATCCCCAGCAGCCTGCGGACGCTCCCGACCGGCCGCGGCGCGCCGGAGTCGCCGGTGCCGCGCTGCCCGGGGACCAGCCGCAGCACCGGCGCCAGCAGCGCGCCCAGCGCCGCCCCCGCCGTGTTCGCGATCAGGTCGTCCACGTCGAACAGCCGGTACGGGCACGGGTACAGGAACCAGATCCCGGTGAGCTGGGTGAGCTCCACCGCCAGCGACACCATGAACCCGGCGAGCACGGTGCCGCCGAAGCCCTCCCGCAGCAGGTAGCGCACGAACATGCCCAGCGGCACGAACAGCAGCACGTTGAACCCGAACTGCTGCACCGCCGGATCGGCGACCAGCCCGGTCAGCTCGGTGAGCCCGCCGGGCCGCCGCACCTCGTCGAACCCGGCGAACGGCCGCCACTGCGGCCGCAGGTCGCCGAACACCTCGCAGAAGCCGGGGCCGATCGGCGGCAGCGGCACCAGCACGTACGCCACCAGGCCGAGCGCGTAGAGCACCGCGGCCGCGAACAGCAGCAGCGCGCCCGGCCGCAGCTCACCGCGCTTGCGGTGCTCGCGGGCCACGTAGGGCACGAACAGCAGCACCACCAGCGCCACCGCGACCAGCGCGGCGGCCACCGCGGGCAGCACCCGGATGCTCACCGGGACCTCCGGGTTCCGTCAGTGCGCGTACGTGGTGGACAGCACCGCGCGGCCCAGGACGTGCCCGAGCGCGGTGAAGTTCACGACCGCCGGCGTCACCTGGTCGTTCACCCCGAGCGTCGGCACGTCCAGCGCGAGCACCGCGAACAGGTAGCGGTGCGGCCGGTCGCCGGGCGGCGGCGCGGCGCCCGCGTAGGCGCGCTCCCCGAGGTCGTTCGGCACCTGAAAGGCGCCGGTGGGCAGGCCCGCACCGGTGGCCGAACCCGCGTCGGTGGCCAGCTCGGTCACCGCGGCGGGCACGTCGACCAGCGTCCAGTGCCAGAAACCGCCCGGGATGGGGGCGTCCGGGTCGAAGCAGGTGACCACGAAGCTCTGCGTGCCCGCGGGGAAGCCCTCCCAGCTCAGCTGCGGGGAGCGGTTGCCACCGCCCGCGCCCATGCCGCTGTAGACGTGCGCGAGGTCGAGCGGCTCGTCGGCGGCGACGTCCTTGGAGGTGAGCGTGAACGCGGGGACCTCGGGCAGCAGCGAGTACGGGTCCGGGTCGATCGGGCGTTGCAGGCTCATGCGTCTCCTCCTCGGCGGGTGTGCGGGACGATCTTCGGGATCGTCCGGTCGCAGCCTAGTGGGGCCCCCGCGGGCGCGTGCGCGGCCTCGCGCGCGGATGCTCGGGCGCCGCCCCGTCACCCCCGCGATGCAACGCGTGCAAGCGTTCACTTGATCGAGTTATTGTCGCTGCCCGTCGGGCTCGGGATCATGGTCCGGTGCACGCCGATCTCCACGTCGGCGACCGCGGTCGAGCGGTTCGGGACAATTTCGAGCGGGCGTCCCACAACGGCGATCACCGGTTCTGCGAGCGGCTACCGGAAAGAGCTCGGAAGCCGAATGCGAGAATCGGTAGGCCGGATTCGGAACAGCAGTGGAAACCACTCCCGAACCGGCGAGGTACGTGTCCGATGCGCCACGCCTTCGGTACCGGAAAAGTCCGGGTATCGCCGATGTCGGGCCAGGGATGTCGATGCTGGGGGATAGCGCACTCATGCCGGGAAATCGCCACACTTCCGTCCGGTCGCGCCAGGTGGCCGCGGAACTCCGCCGCCACCGCGAGCGCGCCGGGCTCAGCTGCACGGCGGCAGGTGCCCGGCTGGGCGTCTCGGGCAGCAAGATCAGTCGGATCGAGACCGGGGCCAGCGGGGTGCAGCTCGATGACGTCACCGCGCTGCTGCGGCTCTACCAGGTGGGGGAGCGGGAGCGCGCGTCGCTGGTGGAGCTGGCGCGCAACGCGGGCCGCTCCGCCTGGTGGCAGCGGCCGTCCGCGGCCCCGGCCCGCTGGCGGGATTTCCTCGACTACGAGAGCAAAGCGGTCCGGATGCACAGTTTCGAACCGATGCTGATCCCCGGCCTGCTGCAGACCGCGGAATACGCGCGGGCCGTCATCTCGGGGATGGAACCCGGACGTTGCGAGGACGAACTGGACGAACTGATCGCGACCCGGATGGCGCGGCAGATCATTCTGAGCCGATCCCGGGCGCCGTTGTTCCACGCGGTGCTGGAGGAATCCGCGTTGCGGCGCCCGATCGGCGGGCCGGGAGTGATGAAGCGGCAGCTGCTGCACCTGCTGGTGATGATGGAATCCGACCACGTCTGCCTGCGAGTGGTCCCCCGTTCCGTGGGGGCCTATCCGGGATTGCAGGGGTCATTTCTTCTTCTGGAATATGACGGCGAACCGGACATGGTGTACGTGGAGAACCAGCACGCGCCGGCATTCCTGGATTCCGAGCGGGTCGTGAGCTCCTACCGGGAGGTGCTGCGGGACATCGTCCGCCTGGCGCACACCCCGGACGCGGCGGGCGACCTGATCCGCGAGGTCCTCACCGAGCACTGATCGCGCCTCGCCCGTTCGGTCGTCGGCGGCCCGGGTGGTGCGCGCGGGTCGCGCCGCACCGGCCGTCACCGCGCGTTGATCTTCGCTGGTGCTTCCGGGTGCGCGCAGCCGGATCGCGACCGGCCGCGCCGCCGCTCTGCCAGGCTCCCCGGGTCCACGAGCCGATGACCACCGGGGGAGCAGATGCAGCGAGCACCGACCGAGTTCGCGGTCCTCGGCGACGAACCCGTCGAGCGCGCGGACGAGGACCTCCTCGGCGTCGCGGACACCGCCGCCGCCCTCGTCGCGCTGATCACCGGGTCCCGCGCGTCCGCCCCGTTCACCGTCGCCATCGACGCGGGCTGGGGCATGGGCAAGAGCAGCCTGATGCGGCTGATGCGGACCAGGCTGGAGACCGACGGCGTGCCCACCGCCTGGTTCAACGCCTGGACCTCCGGGCCGGACGCGCTGGAAGTGCTCATCAAATCGGTGCTGCTGCGCTTCGACCGCAACGTGGTGCGGCGCTCCTACCACCGGCTCGCGCGGCGGCGCGGTGCCGTGCGCGCCGGGCGGCTGGCGCTCGCGCTGATGCTGGGTCTCGTCGGGCTGCGCCGGATCGTGGACGCGGTGTGGGAGCAGCTGTCCGCCGACGCCAAGTCCCGCGACGAGATCCGCGACGCCGTCCGGGAGATGGCGCGCGAATGGGTCCGCGACGGCGGCCCCGACGGCAGGCAGCTCGTGATCTTCGTCGACGACCTGGACCGCTGCTCGGCGCAGGTCGTGCTCACCGTATGCGAGGCGATCAAGCTGTACCTGGACGTGCCCGGCCTGGTGTTCGTGATCGGCTGCGACCAGGGGGCGCTGTCCCGGAACCTGCGCGGCGACGGTGCCAGCGCGCAGGCTGCCGAGTACCTGGAGAAGATCGTCCAGGTCAACTACCGGGCGCCGGTGCCGGACCGGGAGTGCGCGCGGCGGCTCGTCGAGGGCTACCTGCGGCGGGCGGGCACCAGCGAGCTGTTCGGCGAGCAGCTCACCGCGCTGCTGGTGCTGCGGGCCAAGCGGAATCCGCGGCGGATCAAGCGGCTGCTCAACGGGTTCGTGCTGGAGTACCACCTCGACCGGCGTTGGCGGGAGATCGGGCCCGCGGTGCTGCTGCGGATCATCCTGCTGCAGCACTTCTACCCGGACTTCCACCAGCTGCTGGCCTGGCCGGACGGGCGGGACCCGGTACCGGAGTTCCTCGGCTACGCCGCCGTCCGCGACGAGGTGCGGCGCGGCGGCGTCCCCGCCGACCGGGCGCCGTTCACCTCCCTCGGCGTGCCGGTGCCGGGCGCGGGCGGCGGGCCGCAGGACTGGTCGGCGGCGGTGGAGCGGCTGGAGCAGGAGCTGCCGGTGCAGTACCCGGGGCTGGCGGGGGACCGGGATTTCCTGGCGCTGGTGCAGGAATTGGGGGAGGACGAGGGATACCAGTGGCTGCGGGCGGGCGTGGCGCGGTCGTGGAGCTCCGGTACTGGCAGCGGTGACCGTGCGGACCGCGGGGATCTCAACGAAATCGTGGGCGACGCTTCCCTCGGCGTGCAGTTCGGTGCGGTGCGGGACGTGGTGCTCCACCGTACGGCGGAGCGGATCGACCCACGTCCTGCTCCCGATCTCGGTGGTCTGCGCGTGCTGTGGGCGGACGACGCGGCGGTCGAATCCGGCGGGATGGCCCGGCAGGCGGAACTGCTCACCGCCCGCGGCGCCACCGTCGAGTTCGCCGCCGATCTGGACGGCGTCCGCGCCGCTCTCCGGAACTTCGAACCCGAGCTGATCGTCTCGGACATCACGCGCGCCGACGACGAGTACGCGGGGCTGGACGAGATGCAGGCGCTGCGGCACGCCGGGGACTACGCCGGTCCGGTGATCTTCTACGTCGCCCGGGTGACTCCGAACCGGTTGCGGCGGGCGAAGGCGATGGGTGCCGAAGGAGTGACGGGTGATCCGGCGGAACTCCTGGAGTGGGTCGCGGCCGTGGCCCGCAGGCTGCGCAAGGACCGGCCGGTACTCCCCGTCCAACTGTCCGAAATGGACGTTCTGTGATGATCCCGACGAGCGGTTTTTCCCCGATATATCACCTGATCAGGTAACGACGTTCGGCCGTTGTGGACGATGACCGGGCCGTGATCGGCTCCCTCCGCGACACTGGCACGAGCCGGAGGCGGGCCGGTCACCCCGACCGCGCCGCACGGGCTCCGGGGGATGGAGAGCAGCGGGATGACACGCACACGGCGCACCCACACCCGGTGGTGGTCGGTACCCGGAACACTCACCGCGGCCGCGCTGGCCACCGTCGCGATCACGACCCCCGCCGGGGCCGGGACCACCGCCGCGGCCGCCGACGAACAGCCCGCCGCGCCGATCAGCAGCCGGATCGTCGGCGGCGAGTACGCCAGCACCGCCGAGTACCCGTGGGTCGTGTACCTCACCGACGCCGCGGGCAACCAGTTCTGCGGCGGCACGATCGCGGCCGCGAACAAGGTGATCACCGCCGCGCACTGCGTCACCGGGGGCGCGCCGCCGGAGATCACCGTCGTGTCCGGGCGCGACGACAAGGGCAGCGACGACGGCACCGAGACCCCCGTGCGCGACGTGTGGGTGCACCCCGACTTCCAGAACGCCAGCAGCGGCGCCGACGTCGCCGTGCTCACCCTCGACGGCGACCTCGGCGAAACCCCGCTGCCGATCGCCACCGCCGGTGACCTGCCGGAGTACCGGCCGGGCGGACCGACCACCGTCCTGGGCTGGGGGACCACCACGGAGGGCGGTGCGCCGTCCAGCACGCTGCGCCAGGCGCACCCGCCGATCACCACCGACCAGGACTGCAGCCAGGCCTACGGCGGGCAGTACGACCCGCGCGGACAGGTCTGCGCCGGACTCCCGCAGGGCGGCGAGGACAGCTGCCAGGGCGACTCGGGCGGGCCGCTCGTCGCCGGGGACAAACTGATCGGCATCGTGTCCTGGGGCAACGGCTGCGCGCGTCCCGGCCAGCCCGGGGTGTACACCCGCCTAGGCGCCTACCACAACGAAGTCCAAGCCCAGCTCCGCTGAGCTCCCCGGGCTCCTTTTGCTCGGTGGCACGGGTGGCGGAACCTCAGCGGCGTTCTCGCTGCGGGATCGTTTTCACCGGTGGCTCCGCCACAGGCGAAAACGCTGTCCTCGCGAGAACGCCGCTGAGAACCCGCGGGTGGTCCTGCTGCGTGCGTGGTCGCTGCTCAGCGGCTTCGCCGCTGACCGGAAATCGGTAAGGCCCGCCGGGCGGGGTCAGGCTGCTACGAGGCCTGCGGAGATGGTGAGGAACGCCGCTGCGCTGATCATGTCGAGGGAGCGGGCGAAGCGCGGGCGGCGCAGCCGGTCGGCGATGCGGGCCGCACCCAGCACGATGGTGACCTCCCAGATCGCGGCCAGCACCAGGAAGACCGCGCCCAGCAGCACCAGCTGCAGCGTGGGGTTCGCCGCGGAACCGACGAACTGCGGCAGGAACGCGAGGCTGAACAGCAGCATCTTCGGGTTGGTGATGTTGCTGAGCAGGCCCTGGAGGTACGGGCGGCTCGTGGTGGCCCCGCCGGAGAGCCCGTCGCCGGTCTCGGCGCGGGTGAGCCACAACCCGCGCACGATCATCGCCGCCAGGTAGACCAGGTACGCGGCGCCGGCCCACTTCAGCGTCGCCAGCACCGCAGGGTGGCTGGTGATCACCGCGCCGAGCCCGCAGATCACCAGCGCCACCTGCAGGACGCTCGCCGTGTGGATGCCGGCCAGCGCCCGCAGCCCGGGGCCGATGCCCTGGCGCAGCGAGATCCGCAGGATCAGGAACGCGTCCACCCCGGGCGTCAGCACCACCACTGCACTGGCGAGCAGGAACGCCGGCAGGGTCGTGAAGTCCAGCAGCATGACGAGTTCGCTCCTTGCCTGGTCGACGCGCGCGCGACGGCGCCGGTGAGCGCGCGGCCCACCGGTCGAGGTTTCACCGGATCGGGGGTGATCTCGGGTCCGCGTCGTCGCGGTCACCGAAGATCTGAACTGAACGGACGGGACGAACCGGCTTCGCCGAAGCAGTGATCCGAATTTTTTCCCGCCGAAGTCCATCTTAACGAAAAATTATCAACACCTGGTGTGAGCTCGCCCTCGTCAGCCGCCGGTGATCGGACCGCTACCGTGTGCCGCCGAACGCCGCCGCACGTCCAGGGAGCCGCCGTGCCCGACCGATCCCGCCCGCTCGCCCGGATCGCCGCCGGGAGCGCGGCCGTCGCCACCGCGGCCACCGCCGCGCTCGCCGCCCCGGCCGCCGCCGACCCCGCGCAGGAACGCGTGCTCGGCGGCGCCGACGAGCACGCCGCGCCGTGGGCGGTGGCGCTCACCGACCAGGGCGGGCGCCAGTTCTGCGGCGGCACCCTGGTCACCGAGATCAAGGTCGTCACCGCCGCGCACTGCGTCGACAGCCGCGACGCCGCCGACCTGCGCGCGGTCACCGGCCGCACCGACCTGCGCACCACCGGCGGCGCCGACACGCCCGTCGACGACGTGTGGGTGCACCCCGAATTCCGCGGCGTGACGGGCGGGCACGACGTGGCGGTGCTGACCCTGGCCGCGCCCGTGCCGGACGAGGTGCTGCCGATGGTCGGCGCCGATGAGACCGCCCGCTACCGGCCCGGCACCCCGGCGCGCGTTTACGGCTGGGGCTACACCACCGAGACCGGGCCCACCTCGGCGACGTTGCGCTCGGCCGACGTGCCGATCAGCTCGGACGCGGACTGCCGCGCCGCCTACCCCGATTACGAACCGGGGACGCGGGTCTGCGCGGGCCCGCCCGAAGGGGGCCGGGACGCGTGCGCCGGGGACTCCGGCGGGCCGCTCGTCGCCGACGGCAGGCTGATCGGCGTCGTCTCCTACGGCACCGGCTGCGGACGGCCCGGCACGCCCGGCGTGTACACCCGGATCTCCGGGGTCGCCGACGACGTCGCCGCGCGGCTCTGAACCCGCCGTCCCGCACCGCGGGACGGGTCGGCGCCACCCGGGGTTCGCGCCGCGGCGGTGCGCGGGTAGCCGTGCGCAGCACCGACCTGCCCCGAGGCTCGCGCGCCCGGTCCCGCGGGACGTGGTGTGCGCTACTTCCACCGCAGGTGACCCCGGGTGTCGTAGCCGGAATGTGATATCCCGTGGGGGTGACCCTGCAACCGCTCGCCACCGCCGTCCACCGCGCCTACACGGCCGACCTCGACGCCGAGGACTTCTACCGCATGCTCCGCTTGCGCGTGGACGTGTTCGTGGTCGAGCAGCAGTGCGCCTACCCGGAACTGGACGGCCGGGACCTGGAGACCACCACCAGGCACTTCTGGATCGACTCCGCCGACGGGTACGTGCTCGGCTACCTGCGCCTGCTCGAAGACCCCGACGGCACCTTCCGCATCGGCCGCGTCGCCACCGCCAAGGACGCCCGCGGACTCGGCCTCGGGCGCAAGCTGATGCGCGCCGCGCTCGCCGAGATCCAGCGCGCCCCCGCCGTGCTCTCCGCCCAGACCTACGCGCTGGAGTTCTACCGCGGATTCGGCTTCGAACCCTCGGGTGAGGAGTATCTCGAAGACGGCATCCCGCACGTCGACATGCACCGATACCCCGGCTCGCTGCGCTGAGCGAGCCGCGGCGGTTCCTCGCCCGTCGCGGGGATGCGACGATGCTCGCTGGTCCCAGCCAGGGCAGGTCAGGAAACCGGTGTGAATCCGGTGCGGTCGGCGCCACTGTGACCGGGGAGCGGATCTCCCCCGCGAGCCACCGGGCGCCGCCTGGGAAGGCCGGAGTTCCGCGCTGATCCGGGAGCCAGGACACTGCCTCGCCCAGGCCCAGCCGACATCGGGGCGTCCGAGACCCGAGGAAGGAACACCTGGCATGACTGCTCCCGCGAGCCCGCGGTTCCCGTTCACGGCCGTGGTCGGGCACGACGACATGCGGCTGGCGCTGCTGCTCAACGCGGTGCACCCGCGCATCGGCGGCGTGCTGGTGCGGGGGGAGAAGGGCACCGCGAAGTCGACGGTGGTGCGCGCCCTCGCATCGCTGCTGCCCGCGCTGGACGTCGTGCCCGGCTGCCGCTTCGGCTGCGAGCCGCGGCGGCCCGACCCGCAGTGCCCGGACGGGCCGCACGCCGAGGTCTCCGGGACCACCCGGCCCGCGGAACTCGTGGAACTCCCGGTCGGCGCCACCGAAGACCGGCTCGTCGGTTCCCTCGACCTCGAACGCGCGCTGACCGAAGGCGTCAGCGCCTACCAGCCCGGGCTGCTGGCCGCCGCGCACCGCGGCGTGCTCTACGTCGACGAGGTCAACCTGCTGCACGACCACCTGGTGGACCTGCTGCTGGACGCCGCCGCGATGGGGCGCGCGCACGTGGAGCGGGAAGGCGTGTCGGTGACGCATGCCGCCTCCTTCCTGCTCGTCGGCACCATGAACCCGGAAGAGGGCGAGCTGCGCCCGCAGCTGCTCGACCGGTTCGGGCTGACCGTGCAGGTCGCCGCCTCCCGCGACGTCACCACCCGCACCGAGGTGGTGCGCAGGCGGCTCGCCTTCGAAGCGGACCCGGCTGGCTTCGCCGAGCAGTGGGCCGCCGAGGACGCCGCGCTCGCCCGCCGCATCGCCGACGCCCGCTCCCGCGTCGAATCGGTGCGGCTGCCCGACGCCGAACTGCGCCGGATCTCCGCGCTGTGCGCCGCTTTCGACGTGGACGGGATGCGCGCCGATCTGGTGCTCGCCCGCACCGCCGTGGCGCACGCCGCGTGGCGCGGCACCGACGAGGTCGCCGAGGCCGATGTCGAAGCCGCGGCCCGGCTCGCGCTGCCGCACCGGCGCCGCCGCGACCCGTTCGACGAGCCCGGCGTCGAAGAGGACCAGTTGCAGCAGGCCCTCGAAGACGCCGCCCAGCACGCCGAGCAGGAACCCGCGGACGGCCAGGACTCCGGCGCGGACCAGGACTCCGGCGAGGAACCGCCGGACGGCCCCGACGACGGCCCCGGCGGAGGCGGCGGTGGCGCGCCCGACGGCGGACCGGACGACGGCCCCGACGGGCCCGGCGGCGGCGAAGCCCCCACTCCGCCGGACTCGCCCGCGCCGAACGGCGACGGCGGCTCCCGGCGCGAGGACGGCCCCGGCCAGGCCCCGGCGAACAAGCCCCCGGCCGCGCCCGCACCCGCGTTCCGCGCCCGGCTGCTCGAAGTCCCCGGCGTCGGCGAAGGCGCCCCCGGGCGGCGGTCCCGCGCCCGCTCCCGCAGCGGCCAGACCGTTCGATCCTCCACAGTGGACGGTCATGGCGTGCACCTGCCCGCCACCCTGATCGCCGCCGCCCCGCACCAGCGCTCCCGCGGCCGCACCGGGCCCGGACTCGTGCTGCACCGCGACGACGTGCGGCGCTCCGTCCGCGAAGGACGCGAAGGCAACCTCGTCCTGTTCGCCGTCGACGCCTCCGGCTCGATGGCGGCCCGCGAACGGATGTCCGCCGTCAGCGGCGCCGTGCTCTCCCTGCTGCGCGACGCCTACCAGCGCCGCGACAAGGTCGGCGTCATCACCTTCCGCGGCGACCAGGCCGAACTCGCGCTGCCGCCCACCTCCTCCGTCGAGATCGCCGCCACCCGGATGCGCGACCTGCGCACCGGCGGCCGCACCCCGCTCGCCACCGGCCTGCTCAAGGTCCACCAGGTCATCGGCACCGAACGCACCCGCGACCCGCGCAGGCGCCCGCTCCTCGTGCTGCTCACCGACGGGAAGGCCACCGTTCCCGCCACGGACGGCGGGACCGGGCGGGTCCGCGCGCAACGCGCGGTGCAGGACTCGATGCGCGCGGCCGGGCTGCTCGGCGGGCTCGGCGTCGCCTCCGTCGTCGTCGACTGCGAGCAGGGCGTCGTGCGGCTCGGCCTCGCCGCCAAGGTCGCGACCGCGCTCGGCGGAGCCTGCCTGCGGCTCGACGAACTCTCCGCCGACGCCGTCGCCGGAGTCGTCCGCGCTGCCCGCGGTGTCGAGGCCCGCGTCGCTTGATTCCGATTCGATTACGACACACGTCAATCGGAGTAGGAATATCCCGGCGTAGTTGGTAAGGTGTTCTTCGTCCACCTGACCCCCAGGGGTGGACCACGAAGCGCCCTCGCGCTCCCGATGACCCCCAGGTCGGTCGAGCGCGGGGGCGCTTTCTATTGCTTGGCGGGTGTGGTCGTTTTGCTTGCGGGTCGGGTGGCGGAACCTCAGCGTTCTCCTCGCTGCGGGATCGATTTCACAGGTGGCTCCGCCACATGAGAAATCGCTGTCCTCGCGAGGAGAACGCTGAGAACCCGCTGCGGTGCCGGGTGGTCTGGTGGTCGGCGGGTCAGCGGCTTCGCCGCTGAGAGGATCAACTGAGCAACTCGGGCTGTTCCGGTTGGTGGGTGGTGAGGTCTGCGACAGCGGGGTGGGGGGTTCGCGGAGGTGGCTTAGGGTCTGGGGTCATGCCTCAGGGAAAGCCGAACGTCGTTCCGCAGGACGGTCTCACCACGCGGCAGCGCCGCAACCGCCCGCTGCTGCTCGTGCACACCGGGGAGATGAAGGGCAAGTCCACCAGCGCCTTCGGGCTCGCGCTGCGCGGCTGGAACCAGGGCTGGTCCATCGGCGTGTTCCAGTTCGTGAAGTCGGCGAAGTGGAAGGTCGGCGAGGAGAGCGCGTTCCGCGCCCTCGGCAAGCTGCACGACGAGACCGGCGAAGGCGGCCCCGTCGAATGGCACAAGATGGGCGAAGGCTGGTCCTGGGCCCGCAAGCAGGGCAGTGAAGAGGACCACGCCGCCGCCGCGCTCGAAGGCTGGCGGGAGATCGCCCGCCGCCTCGCCGACGAACGGCACGGCATGTACGTCCTCGACGAGTTCACCTACCCGCTGCACTGGGGCTGGATCGACGTCGCCGAGGTCGTCCAGACCCTCCGCGACCGGCCCGGCCACCAGCACGTCGTGATCACCGGCCGCAACGCGCCGCAGGAACTCGTCGACGCCGCCGACCTGGTGCTGGAGACCACCAAGGTCAAGCACCCGATGGACGCCGGGCAGAAGGGCCAGAAGGGCATCGAATGGTGAGCCCGCGCGTCGTCATCGCCGCGCCCGGCTCCGGGCAGGGCAAGACGACGGTCGCGACCGGGTTGCTCGGCGCGCTGCGCCGCCGGTCGCTGCGGGTCGCGCCGTTCAAGGTCGGCCCCGACTACATCGACCCCGGCTACCACCGCGTCGCCTCCGGGCTGCCCGGGCGGAACCTGGACCCGGTGCTGGTGGGGGAGGAGCGGATCGCGCCGCTGTTCCGGCACGGCAGCGCGGGCGCCGACCTGGCCGTCGCCGAAGGCGTGATGGGCCTGTTCGACGGCAAGATCGACGGGCCGGGGCCGGGCGACGAACCGGCCTTCGGCTCCACCGCGCACGTCGCCGGACTGCTGCGTGCCCCCGTGGTGCTCGTCGTCGACGCCCAAGGGCAGTCGCAGAGCATCGCCGCGCTGCTGCACGGGTTCCGCAGCTTCCAGCCCGGAGTGCGGCTGGCGGGCGTGATCCTCAACCGGGTCGGCTCGCCGCGCCACGAACAGGTGCTGCGGGACGCCGCGGACTCCGTCGGGCTGCCCGTGCTCGGCGCGCTCGGCCGCACCGGCGGGCTCAGCGTCCCGTCCCGGCACCTCGGCCTCGTCACCGCCGCCGAGCACGGTGGCGCGGCCACCGACGCCGTCGAAGCCATGTCGGACGCAGTCGAAGCCGGGGTCGACCTGGACGCGGTGGTGGCGCTCGCGCGCAGCGCACCCGCGCTGGACGGGCCCGCCTGGGACGCCGCCGCCGAAGTGGCACCCACCCCGGGCCGCCCGGTGATCGCCGTGGCCGGTGGGCCCGCGTTCACCTTCGCCTACACCGAGCACGTCGAACTGCTCGCCGCCGCCGGAGCCGAGGTCGCGGTGCTCGACCCGCTGCGCGACGAGGCGCTGCCGGACGGCACCCGCGGACTCGTGCTGCCCGGCGGATTCCCCGAACAGCACGCCGCGGCGCTGTCCGCGAACACCGCGCTGCGCGCCGAGATCACCCGGTTCGCGGCCACCGGCGCCCCGATCCACGCCGAGTGCGGCGGGCTGCTGTACCTCGCCGAAGAGCTCGACGGGCATCCGCTGTGCGGGGTGATCCCGGCGCGCGCGGAGATGTCGCCGCGGCTCACCCTCGGCTACCGGGACGCCGTCGCCGCCACCGACTCCGCGCTGTCCGCGGCCGGAACCCGGTTCACCGGCCACGAATTCCACCGCACCCGGCTCGAACCGGGCAGCGGCGCGCAGCCCGCCTGGTACTGGCGGGACGGCGCGGCCGTCGCGGAAGGATTCGTGCGGGACGGGCTGCACGCCTCCTACCTGCACACCCATCCGGCCGGTGCGCCGGAGGCCGTGTCGCGGTTCGTGACCCGCTGTTCCCGGATGGTGACGCGCGGTGCGGGTACGGCCGTGTAGGCCGCCGCGATCAACAGGTACGGTCGTCACCTGTGCGGCCACGGTGGGCGACGGGCTGCCGGTGCCGACGGGCCGGCCGACCCCCGCCCCACCTGGCCATCCAGCCGGTGCCCCCTCCTCCTCGGTCTGGTCCGATGTGGACGGTTCGGCGCGGCGAGCCGTACCGGTGACGCGGAAGAGGAGAGCGAACAGTGAGTGGCCGGATCTCGTTCATCGGCGCTGGACCCGGCGCCGCGGACCTCATCACGGTCCGCGCCGCGCGACGCATCGCGGAAGCCGACGTCGTGGTGTGGTCCGCCAGCGTGCTCGCCCCCGAATGCGTGCGGGAGCACGCGAGCGCCGACGCGGAACTGCTCGACTCCTCCCAGCTCACCCACGAGCAGGCGGTCGAGGTGTACCGCCGCGCGGAGCGGGACGCGCTGCGCGTCGTGCGGCTGCACTCCGGTGACCCGGCGCTGTGGGGCTCGGTGCAGGACCAGCACGACGCCTGCGCCAAGATGGAACTGGACGTGGAGATCGTGCCCGGCGTCAACGGCTTCTCCGCCGCCGCGGCCGCCGTCGGCCGCGAGCTGACCACCGCGGAAACCGCGCGATCGGTGCTGGTCACCCGCCTCGGCGCCGGGAACCCGGACGCCGAGCAGGTGCGCGAACTGGCGCGGCACCAGGCGACGATGGCGGTGACGCTGCCCGCGTCCCGCGCCGCGCAGCTCGTGGAGGAACTGCGCGCCGGTGGCTGCGCCGAGGACGTGCCCGTGCTCGTCGCCTACAAGGTGAGCTGGCCGGACGAGGTGCTGCTGAGCACCACCGTCGGCGAACTGGAGCAGGCGGTGAAGCAGCGCAAGCTGTGGGGCACCGCGCTGTTCCTCGTCGGCAAGGCGCTCGGCGCGAGCGGCCGATCCCGCGGCTACGGCGACGCCGGCTACCGCCGGACCGAGTCCACCGGGCGCCGCCGCGGCTACCGATCGGCGCGGCGCCCCGAAGCCGACCGCACCGGCTCCGACCAGGAGGACGCCCCCGGCTCCCGCGCCGCGTTCCAGGTCGGCACCGGCCCCGCCGCCGCCCGGCCCGCGCCCGCGCCCGCTCCCGCTCCCGCGCCTGCGCCCGCGGCCGAACCGGCGGCGCCCGCGGACCCGATCTCCGGCCGGGGCTCCGACGGCGCGACCGCGGTGCCGAACATCGCCTGGTGGGCGGTGCGGGAGTGGCAGGAAGCCGCCCGCGGTGCCGCCCGGGCGCAGACCCGGCAGCGGCGCACCGAGGACCCGGGGCAGTCGGAGCTGTTCGGCGAAGCACCGGAAACCGGGGCGGCGTTAGGCCCGGACGCGGCCGACGAACCGTCGAGCACCGCGCAGGACCCGGTGGACCCGGACACGACCGCTGGCGGGACGGCCCCCGAAGGGTCCGAAGTGGACGAAACGGCGCGGCCCGCGCTCTCGGTCGTCCGCGACTCCGGCGCCGAGGACGCGGTGGCGGAACGCGGCCCCGACGGTGGTGCGGCGGATCCCGGCTCGCAGCACGGCGCCACCGACGCACCGGCCGCCACCCCGGCGGACTCCGAGGCGACCGGCGAGGCGAACGGCGCTCAGGCCGGGACCGAGGACACCGCGCGCACCTCGGCCGCGGCGACCACCGGCTCCCGCGCCACCGCCAAGACCCGCAGCAAGGCGAAATCGCCCGCCAAGGCCCAGACCAAGGCCCAGACCAAGGCCGCGGGCACCAGGTCTCGCGGCGCTGGCGCGAAATCGGCCAAGAACAAGGGCGACGCGTCCAGCTGAGCGCAGGCGCATCTCCAGACGTGGCAAGGTGAAACCGGGCTCGTGATCCGCGGGTCCGGCCGGTGAAGCGGCGTGGCAGGACGAGGTGGAAGACGTGACGGTCACGGTGATCGGGATCGACGGGGCGGAGCTGCCCGCGGGCGCCGCCGAGGTGCTGGGTTCGGCGCGGCTCGTGGTGGGCTCGCGCAGACACCTCGACGCGCACGCCCCGCAGCAGGCCCGTTCGCTGGACCTCGCGCAGTGGAGCCAGGCGCTGGGCGCGCTGACCTCGCTGGCCGGCGAGGAGACCGGTGTCGTGCTCGTCGACGGCGACCCGGGGTTCTTCGGCGTGCTGCGGGAACTGCGGGAGCGCGGGGTGCGCTGCGCCGTCACCCCCGCCGCGCCGGGCGCGGCCCGGCTGATGGCCCGCCTCGGCAGGCCGTGGGACTCGGTGCCGGTGGCGGCGGCGAGCGAGGACGACCTGCCGCGGGTGCTGAACCTGTGCCGGGCGCGCCCCGCCGTGCTGGTGCTGGGCGGGCCCGGCGCGGGTCCGGCGCGGCTGGCGTCCGGGTTGATCGGCTGGCGGCGCACCCTCGTCATCGGCGAGGACCTCGGCGGCGCGGACGAGAAGATCAGCACCACCACCCCGGAGGAGGCCGCGCAGCGCAGCTGGCGCCCGGACGCGGTGGTGCTGTGCGCGGCGGAACCGAAGGAGGTCGGCGCCCGCGGCTGGCTCGCCGGTGGTGAGGTGCTGCCGCCCGCGAACGGGTGGGCGCTGTCCGAGGACGAGTTCTCGCACCGCGACGGCGAGGTGACGCCCGCCGAGGTGCGCGCGGTGGCGCTGGCCGACCTGGCCGCCCGGCCCGGCGCGCTGATCTGGGACGTCGGCGCCGGTTCCGGTTCGGTCGCGGTCGAGTGCGCCCGGCTCGGCGCCGCCACGATCGCCGTCGAGTCGGACGAGACCCAGGTGGTGCGGCTGATCACCAACGCCGCCGGGCACGGCGTGGACGTGCGGGTGGTGGAGCGGGCCGCGCCGGACTCGTTGCGGGAGCTGCCGAAACCGGACGGCGTGTTCGTCGGCGGCGGTGGCCCGGACGTGGTCGCGGCCTGCGCGCACGCGGGCGCGGCGCGGATCGTGGTGGAGCTGACCGAGCTGGAGCGGGTCGGCCCGACCCGGGAGGCGCTGCGCACCGCGGGCTACGAGGTCCGCGGCGTGCAGCTGGCCGCGAGCAGGCTGGTGGAGCTCGCCGACGGCGGGTCGAAGCTGGAGCCCACGGCGCCGGTGGTGCTGGTGTCCGGGCGCCGGAAGTCCGACTCGTGATCGGTCTGTTCCCGCACACCCCGCAGGAACGCCGCACCGCGACCGAACTCGCCGCCCGGTGGGGGCCGGACGCGGTGCTGGTCGACGGCGGGCCCGGCCCGGCGCTGCGCCGCACCTGGTCCTCGCTGGACGCGGTGGTGCTGTTCCTGCCGGTCGGCGCGGCGGTGCGGCTGATCGCGCCGCTGCTGGGCGCGGAGCGCGCCGACCCGGAGGTGGTGTGCGTCGACGACCACTTCGCCGTCACCGTCTCCGGCGGTTCGCGGGCGATCGCGGTGCAGGTCGCGGAAGTGCTGGAGCGCACCCCGGTGGTCACCACCGGTGCCGCGGTCACCGAGCTGGACGAGCTCGTGGACCACCTGGGGGCCACTGTGGACGGTGACCTCGCCGGGTGCGCGCAGGCGATCGCGGCCGAGGAACCGGTGCTGCTGGCGAACCCGCGCGGGTTCGCGCTGCCCGCGCTGCCCGCGACCGTGTCCCCGGACTGCGGCGAACCGTCCTGGACGGTGCTGCTCGACGACCGGCGGCCCACCGGGGAGCTCGGCGACCGCGTCGTGCGGCTCATCCCGCGGACGCTGCTGGTGGGCGTCGGTTCGATGAGCGGCGTGTCGCGGACCGCGGTGACCGAGCTGATGTCCCGGCTGGACCGGGAGTACGGGTTCGACCCGCGCGCGATCGGCGCGTTCGCCACGGTGGAGGCGAAGGCGGCGGAGCAGGGAGTCCTGGACGCCGTGGAAGACCTCGGCTTCTGGTACGCCGAGGACGGCGCCGAACCGCCGCTGTTCGCCTACCCGGCGGCGGAGCTCGCCGAGGTCGACGTGCCGAACCCGAGCGAACGGGCCCGGGCGGAGACCGGTACCGCGTCCGTCGCGGAAGCCGCCGCGCTGCGCGTCGCCCACGAGTTCGCCGCGCGGACCGCCGACGACGTCGAGCTGGTCGTGCCGAAGCAGGCGGGCGACGGCGTCACCGTCGCCGCCGCCCGGCTCCGGCCGCGCGGCGAGGTCACCGTCGTCGGCATCGGCCCCGGCCCGGAGGACCTGCGCACCCCGCTCGGGAACACCACCATCCGCCGCGCCGCCGCGGTCGTCGGCGACGCCGCGGCGATGGCGCTGGTCGGCGACTTGGTGCACCCGGGCGCGATCACCCGCACCGTCGAGTCCGCCGCGGAGGGCGCGCTCGCGGTCGCCGAACTGGCCACCGGAGGTCGCTCCGCGGTGTTCGTCGGCTCGGGGGACGCCACGCCGGAACGCGCGGCCGTCCAGGCCGAACCGGCCTGCCGCGCCGTGCGCGTCGCCGACGTTCCCGGCGTCCGGGCCTGACGCCGGCGGCGATCACGCCATCAAGTGCACCCGCCGGTGCTGGCGGGCGCCGATGTCGTCCGCCGCGGTGTCGAGCAGCTTGTGGCCGAGTTCGAACAGCGCCCTGGCGAGCGCGATCTCATCTCCGATCTGCGGGACGTCCGGGTCGTCCGGGTGCCGTCGCGCGGCGCCGTGCCCGTGCAGCGCCCGGCCGTCGCCGGTGACCATCCCGACGTCCGCGGTGGTCTTCATCCCGGCTTCGATGACCTGCATGTCCAATGTGAGCGTCCGGTTCGCGTGCATGGCCGCCTCCCTGGGTCGCCTGTCCCCAGGATGCGCCGCCGCGAACCGCGCGGCAAAGCGGTCCCGGCACCGGTTCCGCTGGTGAGAGAGGTCACCGCAGGTTTGACCTCCGTTCCGGGCCGGGTGACGATACTGCGGCCGGTCGAGGCGCCGCCGGATCGTTCGGCGGCGGACCCGGCGGCACCCCGTGGCAGGATGGTCCGGCGCCGCGCTCGGCAGGCGCCCCGCCCCGGCGGATCGGACCCGGCGACGGGTCGAGGTGACGCAGCGGCGTCCCCCGCTCAGGCCACGGCGACGCGCCGCGGTGAACATCGACACGAACGACGGACGGCATGACCACGCACTCATCTGCGCAGCACACCTCGGGCGAACACCACTACTTCGCGGGACTCGACCTCACCGGCAAGCGGGTGGTGGTGGTCGGTGCGGGCGGCGTCGCGCAGCGACGGGTGCCCCGGCTGATCGGCGCGGGCGCGCTGGTGGAGGTCATCTCGCCGGAGGCCACGCCCGCGGTCGAGGCGATGGCGCAGTCCGGGGAGATCACCTGGCACCGCAGGCCGTACGCGGACGGCGACCTGGACGGCGCCTGGTACGCGGTGGCGTGCGCGACGGGCCACGAGGTCAACGCGGCCGTCTCCGCCGAAGCCGACCGCCGCCGGGTGTTCTGCGTGCGCGCCGACGACGCCGCGCAAGGCACCGCCGTCACCCCGGCCGTCGCCGAGCACGGCGGGCTGCTGCTCGGGGTGCTGGCCGGGGGAGCGCACCGGCGTTCCGCCGCGGTGCGGGACGCGCTGGTCGGCGCGCTGCGCTCCGGCGTCGTGGACGAGCACGCGGAACGGCCCGCGGCGGGCGTCGCGCTCGTCGGCGGCGGACCGGGCGCCCCGGACCTGATCACGGTGCGCGGCAGGCAGCTGCTCGGCCAGGCCGACGTGGTGATCACCGACCGGCTGGCGCCGCGCGAACTGCTGGAGGAGCTCGGCCCGCACGTGGAGGTCGTGGACGCCTCGAAGATCCCGTACGGCCGCGCCGCCAACCAGGACGTGATCAACGAGCTGCTGGTGGAGCACGCGCGCGCCGGGAAGTTCGTGGTGCGCCTCAAGGGCGGCGACCCGTACCTGTTCGGCCGCGGCTACGAGGAACTGCTGGCCTGCGTGGCGGCCGGGGTGCCGGTCACCTCGGTCCCCGGCATCACCAGCGCGTTCTCCGTGCCCGCCGCGGCCGACGTGCCGGTCACGCACCGCGGGGTGGCGCACGAGGTCGTGGTGGTCTCCGGGCACGTCGGCCCGCACGACGAGACCTCGCTGGTGGACTGGCCCGCGCTGGCGCGGCTCCGCGGCACGCTGGTGCTGATGATGGCGGTCAAGCGCATCGGCGAGTTCGCGGCGGTGCTGGTCGAGCACGGCCGCGACCCGGAGTCGCCGGTCGCGATCGTGCAGGAGGGCACCACCCGCACCCAGCGGACGGTGCGCACCACGCTCGCCGCGGCCGCCGACGCGGTCCGCACCCACGAGATCGCGCCGCCCGCGGTGATCATCGTCGGCCCGGTCGCCGACCTCACCCCGCCGGAACGCCGCTGAGACGCGAACGCCGCCGACGCGTGGAGGTCGTCGACGCCGGAAGGCTGCTGATGTCCGAAGGTCGTTGACGCCCGAGGGCCGCTGACGTCCCGACACCGCCGACGCCCGAGGGCCGCTGACGTCCGAGGGCCGCCGACGCCCCGACGCCGCCGACGCCCGAAGGCCGCTGACCGCAGGCGAACGGCCCACCCACCCGGTACCGCCGGGCAGGTGGGCCGTTCATGCGCGGATCAGCTCTCGTTGGGGGCGCCGCCGAAGCGGGCCCGATAGCTCTCCAGGTCGTCCTCGGTGACCTTCGCGAACAGCACCGGCGGGATGGTGAAGTCGGTGCCCGCCGGGACGAGCTCGAAGGACCGCGCCTCCTCCACCGACACCCAGCTGCGCTGCGGGTCGTCGGAGGCGAACGCCGCGCGCATCGCCTTCGCCGCGCCCGGGATCAGCGGCTCGGACACCACCGCGTACAGGTAGATCAGGTTCATCGCGGTGCGCAGCGTCAGCGCGGCCGCGTCCTGGTCGGTGCGGATCTGGATCCAGGGCGCCTTCTCCTCCAGGTAGGAGTTGCCCGCGCTCCACATCGACCGCAGCGCCTGGGCGGCCTTGCGGAACTGCTTGGCCTCCAGGTGGGTCTGGTAGTCGACGAGCAGCCCGCCGATCTCCGCGGCGAGCCGCTGCTCCGGTTCCCCGGCCGCGTCCCCGGCGGGCACCTGGTCGCCGAACCGCTTGCGGGAGAACGACAACACCCGGTTCACGAAGTTGCCGAGGGTGTCGGCGAGGTCCTTGTTCACCACCGAGGCGAACAGCTCCCAGGAGAACGAGGAGTCGTCGGACTCCGGCGCGCTCGCGATGAGGAAGTAGCGCCAGTAGTCGGCGGGCAGCAGCTCCAGCGCCTGGTCGGTGAAGATCCCGCGCTGGTCGCTGGTGGAGAACTTCCCGCCGTAGTAGGTCAGCCAGTTGAACGACTGGACGAAGTCGACCATCTTCCACGGCTCGCGGGTGCCCAGCTCGGTCGCCGGGAACATGACGGTGTGGAACGGGACGTTGTCCTTGGCCATGAACTCGGTGTAGGTGACGTCCTCGGCCTCGTACCACCAGGACTTCCAGTCCCGCTCGGCCGGCGCGAGGTCCGACCACTCCTTGGTGGCGCCGATGTAGCCGATGGGCGCGTCGAACCAGACGTAGAAGACCTTGCCCTCGGCGGCCAGCTCCGGCCAGGTGTCGGCGGGCACCGGCACGCCCCAGTCGAGGTCGCGGGTGATGGAGCGGTCCCGCAGCCCCTCGGTGATCCACTTCCGGGCGATGGAGGAGGACAGGTTCGGCCACTCGGCGCTCACCTCGTCCAGCCAGCCCTCCACCTCGTCGGTGAGCTTCGACTGGGTGAGGAACAGGTGCTTGGTCTCGCGGACCTCGAGTTCGGTGCTGCCGCTGATCGCCGACCGCGGCTCCACCAGGTCGGTGGGGTCCAGCACCCGGGTGCAGTTCTCGCACTGGTCGCCGCGGGCCTTCTCGTAGCCGCAGTGCGGGCAGGTGCCGATGATGTAGCGGTCCGGCAGGAACCGGCCGTCGGCGGCCGAGTAGACCTGCCGGATCGACTGCTGCTCGATGAAGCCGTGCTCGTGCAGCTTCCGCGCGAAGTGCTGGGTGATCTCGCGGTTCTGCTCCGAGGAGGTGCGGCCGAAGTGGTCGAAGGACAGCTGGAAACCGCGGTAGATCTCGGCCTGCGCCCGGTGCTGCTGCTCGCAGAACTCCGCCACCGGCAGCCCGGCGTCGGCGGCGGCCAGCTCGGCCGGGGTGCCGTGCTCGTCGGTGGCGCAGATGTAGAGCACCTCGTGCCCCCGCTGGCGCAGGTACCGGGAGTAGACGTCGGCGGGGAGCATGGAGCCGACCATGTTGCCCAGGTGCTTGATGCCGTTGATGTACGGGAGCGCACTGGTTACCAGGTGGCGGGTCATTCGAGAATGCTCCAATAGCGTTATTTCGGTGCAGACCCCGCGGAATCCGGCCGACGCCGGCGCGCGCACAGGTGCTGACGAACACCGTTGACCAGGGAGATGCTACCGGCACGGGATCGTCGGCACGGCTCGCCCTCGCCCGGCCGGACGCGGTTCGCGAGGGGGCGTCCGGGCCGGGCGGGCGCAATTCAGTCCCGCACGAGGAAGGACGGCGCGCCCGGCTGCCGGATCTCCCGGACGCCCAGGTGGCCGAGGTCGGCGACGAACCGGTCGCGGGACACCGGGGGCTGCCGCCGGCCGCGGACGTGCGCGAGGTACTCGGCGTACAGCTCGTGCGCCTCCCGCTCGCCGTCCCACAGCAGGCCGCGTTCGAACCAGTCGACGACGGTGTCGTCGGGGGTGGGGTGCTGCTCGGTCGTGGTGCCTCCTCGGCGTGCTGCGACCGTCCCGCCGCGCGGCGGCGGCCTCCTGCTCAGGTGCGGGCAGGACCGCCGGCGTCGGGCAGTGGGCACGCGCCCGGCTTCGACCGCCCGGCCCGGGCGGCTCGGTCGATGGGCCCGGAGGGATTCGCGACTGCGGCGGCTCCGCGCGGGTGGGACGTGGTCGAATGTCGCGGTGGACGAGGAGCAGCAGGACGGGCGGCGGCGCCGGGTCCGGAATCCGCAGTGGACTCGGCAGGCGATCATCGACGCGCTGCTCGGCGCGATCAACGAGGGCCAGTACTCGCCGACGGCGCGCGGCATCGCGGAGCGGGCGGGCGTGTCGGAGCGCAGCGTGTTCACGCACTTCCGGGACTTCGACGATCTCCGCACGGCCGCCGGGCAGCACCAGCGGGACCGGATCGCCGCCGAGCTGGCGCCGATCCCGGCGGAGCTGCCGCTGGCGGACCGGCTGGACCGGGTGCTGGCGCAGCGGGAGGCGGTGTTCGCGCTCATGGCTCGGGTGCGGGTGGTGGCGCTGTGGCAGAGCCCGGACGCGCCCGCGCTGGACGTCGACGACCTGCTGCGCGGCCAGCTCGCCGAAGTGTTCGCGCCGGAGCTGGCGGTCAGCGCCGATGCCGAGCGCCTGCTGGACGTGCTGGAGATCGCCTCCGGCTGGTCGCTGCGCTTCCCGCTGCAGGTCCAGCGGCGGCGCGACCCGGCCGACGTCACGGCCACCGCCCGCCACGCCATGCTCGCCGCCCTCAACGTGAGGTGAGTGGCCCACCTGCCCAGCCGTACTGGTCGAATGGGTCATTCACCTGGGGTGGGCGCGCGGTGTTCGTCGTCGTCGACGTGAGGTGAATGGCCCACTGGCCCAGTCGCGTTGGTCGGGTGGGCCACTCACCTGGGGTGATTTGGATCGGTCGGGTCAGGTGGGCAGGGTCTGGAGCGCGGTTGCGGCTTCGTCCCACGGGTGCGGGGTGGCTACCAGGGTGCGGAGGGCGCGGGTCGGTTTCGGGGGCACGCCGATGGTGAGCGCGCCGCAGGCCGCACCGCCGCGCCGGTAGAGGGCCGCGGCCTTCGGCGCCGCCGGATCGGTGCCGTCGAGCACGCGCAGCAGCACCTCGTCGGGGGCGTCCAGGTCGCCGAACGCCTGCACCTTGAACCGGTACTGGTCGGACCAGAAGTACGGCACCGGGGCGAACGGGCTGCGCTCCCCGAAGCGGTCCGGCGCGAGCTCGGCCAGCAGGTTCCGCGCGGCCGCCATGCCCTGCTCGGTGGCGTTCATCCGGTGCTCCACCCGGAGGGCGCGGCCGAGCACCGGGTGCGGCCAGCGCGCCACGTCCCCCGCCGCGTAGATGCCGGGCGCGGCCGCGCAGAACTCGTCGCAACCGACGCCGTCAGCGACGTCCAGCCCGCTGCCTGCGAGCCAGTCCACGGCCGGTCGGGAACCGATCGCGACCAGCACCGCGTCCCCGGTGATCTCCTCGCCGCCCGCCAGCCGGACCCCGACCGTGCGGCCCTCCTCGTGCACGAGACCGGTGACGGATTCGCCGAGCCGCAGGTCGACGCCGTGCGCCCGGTGCGCGGCGGCCAGCAGCGCGCCCGCCTCGGCGCCGATCGCGCGTTCCATCGGCACCTGCTCCGGCGCGACGAGCACCACCTCGTGGCCCAACTCGCGGGCGACCGCGGCCACTTCCGCGCCGAGCACCCCGGCGCCGACGACGACCAGCCGCCGCCCGGGGACCGCCAGCGGGGCGCGCAGCGCCAGCGCGTCGTCGAGGGTGCGCAGCACGTGCGCGCCCGGTGACTGCTCCGGCAGCGCGCGGGCCGCGACACCGGTCGCGATGACCACCCCGTCGCAGTCCAGCGCGTCCGCGCCGAGCAGCACCCGGCGGTCCGCCACGTCCAGCCCGGTCGCCCGGGTGCCCAGCCGCAGGTCCAGGTCGAGCCCGGCGAGGGCGTCGGCGGCGCGCAGCCCGGTGCGGTCCGGTTCCCACGCGCCCGCGAGCACCTGCTTGGACAGCGGCGGCCGGTCGTAGGGCAGGTGCGGTTCCGCGCCGACCAGCGCGATCTCCCCGTCCCAGCCGCTGCGCCGCAGCTGTTCGGCGGCGGTGAGCCCGGCCGCGGAGGCGCCGATCACCGCGATGCGACCGGCGCTCATGCGTCGACCCGGATCACCGCTGCCGGGCACACCGCCGCGGCCTGCCGGACCGCCTCGTGCACCTCGGGCGGGGGCGCGGCGTCCAGCAGCACCACGACGCCGTCCTCGTCGCGCTGGTCGAACACCTCCGGTGCGGTCAGCACGCACTGGCCCGCGCCGCAGCAGCCGTCCTCGTCGATCGTGATCTCCATGCTCCCTCCTTACTCCTCAACGGGTTCCGGCGTCACCAGGTGACGGGCGGTTCGCGGCAGCCGTGGATGAACAGGTCCCGCCGGAACCCGATGTCCCCGACCGGCACGCCGCATCCCGGGGAACCGCGCCGGCAGCACGCGCAGCGCGATCCGCGGTTCGACGCGGGCGAGGCACTGGTGCACGCCGAAGCCGAACACGAGGTGGCGGGTGTCCCCGCGGGCCGGGTCGCCCACGTCCGGGCCGGAGCGGGCCTCCTCGTCGTGGTCGCCCGCGGGAACGGGCCCCGGCCCGCAGCAACCGCCCGCCGATCTCGACGTCGGCGACGACGGCCCGACGCGGCCCGGTGCGCACGATGCCGTGCACGTGCCGCAGTTCTTCGACGGTGCCCGGCAGCGGCGCGGGGTCGGCGCGCAGCCGGTCGGCGAGCCGGCTCAGCAGATCCGCACGTCCTCCCGCTCCCCGTCGGAGAGGAACCGGGCGAGCCGCCGGGCCTCGTCGGCGACCTCGGCGCGCTCCGCTCGGGTGAAGCGGCGCAGCGGCTCGACCCGCAGCGCCGCCGGATCGGCCCGCCAGGTGCCCGCGACCCGGCCGTCCACCAGCACCAGCCGCTCGCCCGCGACGGACAGGCCGCGGTGCTCGTCCGCCACGATCCGGCTCCGGTCCTGGTAGCCGAGGACCGCGTTGTCGAACGCGGGCAGGAATCGCACCGGCGCGGGCGCGTCCGGGTCGGGGCGCGGCGCGTCCGGCAGGTCGAGCAGTTCCCGGCCGCGCTCGTCGCGGAACGACACCAGTTCCTCCCGCAGCTCGGCCACCGCGCCCGGCAGTCCGGCGAGCCCGCACCAGGCGCGCACGTCGGCGGTCGCCGCCGGGCCGTGCGCGGCCAGGTGGCGGCGCACCAGCTCCCGGCCCACCGGATCGGAGCCGGGCGGGGCCTGCGGATCGGCCTCGTGGCCCAGCCAGTCCGCGAGCGGCACCACCCGCACCCCGCCGCTGCTGCGCCACAGCCCGCGCGGCGGCAGCTGCACGGTCGGGACCAGCGCCGCCACCAGCACTTCGCCCAGCGCTCGCCGGGACGGGCCGGGCCACCGGTCGGTGAGCTCCGCGGCGAGCTCGGCCATCGTCCGCGGCTCGCCGTCGGCGAGCACCGCCCGGCCCGCGGCCGCCAGCTCGTCCAGGTCGATCCCGGCGAAGTCGCGGCGGTAGGCCGAGAGCCCGCGCTGCCGCAGCATCGCGTCGTGCCGCGACCGCCAGGCGAGCGCGTCCTCGGCGGTGAGCAGGTGCACGGTGCGGCGCATCAGGTGCGCGCGCACCAGCCGCCGCCGCACCAGCAGGTCCGAGAGCTCCGCCGGGTCGAAGTCGCGCAGCCGCGCGAACAATCCGGCGAACGGGGCCTGCGGTTCCTGCGCCTGCATCCCGCACAGGTGCGCCACCGCCGCCGCCACCGGCAGGTCGGCGCGGTCCAGCAGCAGCTGCCGGGCGAGCGCCGCGCGGTTGAGCGCGCGGGTCCCGAGAACGGTCATCCCAGTCCTGTTCGTGGCCGGGCCGGCACCCGCCCGGGAGCGGGCGCCGGCGGGGTGATCAGAATCCGCGGCGGCCGTCGATGGATTCGCGCAGGATGTCGGCGTGCCCGGCGTGCTGCGCGGTCTCGGCGATCACGTGCATCAGCACCCGGCGGGCGCTGCGCACCTCGCCCGGCGGGTTCCACGGCACCTCCGGCAGCGGGTGCGCGAGGTTCAGGTCGGGCAGCGAGGACACGACCTCCGCGGTCCGCGCGGCGACCTCCGCGTAGCGGGCGAGGACGCCGGCGAGGGTGTCCTCGGGCTGCATCCGGAACTCCTCCCGGAACTCGATCATGCGCTGCGGCAGCGTCGTCGCCGTGCCCGCCATGAGGTCCTCCCAGGTGACACCGTCGGGCAGTTCGACGGCCATCGCGGAGGTGCCTTCGAGGATGAAGCGCAGCCAGTTCGCCTCCACGGACGCCACGTGCTTGATCAGGCCGCCCAGGCACAGCTCGCTGGCCGTCGGCCGCAGGCCGAGCTGCTCGTCGTCCAGCCCGTCGGTGGTGGTGATCAACGCCTTGCGGGCGGCGTCGAGCTGGGCGAGCAGGTCGGTGCGTTCGGCGTCGAGGGTGGTGGTCACGGTGGTCCTTCCGGTCGTGCTCCGTCGTTGTGGTCCCCACCTTGGCACCGGTAGCGGACAGGGTGCGTCCGCTTCTTCGGGCAGGATGGAATTCGTGCCCAAGACTTCCGCGCGACTGCTGTCGCTGCTGTCCCTGTTGCAGGCCCGCCGGGACTGGCCGGGCGCGCTGCTCGCCGAACGCCTCGACGTCAGCCCGCGCACGGTGCGCCGCGACGTGGACCGGTTGCGGGAGCTCGGCTATCCGATCGCGGCGAGCAAGGGGCCGGACGGCGGCTACCGGCTGGGCGCGGGCAGCGAGCTGCCGCCGCTGCTGTTCGACGACGACCAGGCCGTGGCGCTCACCCTCGCGCTCCAGCTCGCCACCACCTCGGGGGCCGGGGTGGAGGAGGCGGCGGAGCGGGCGCTGCACACGATCCGGCAGGTGCTGCCCGCGCGGCTGCGGCACCGGGTGGACACGCTCCAGGTGACCGCGGTGGCGCCGCCGGAGGCGCGGGTGCGGGTGGAGCGCGGGGTGCTGGTGGCGCTGGGCGCGGCGGTGCACGCCCGGGAGGAGCTGCGCTTCGACTACTCGCACCCGAGGCGGGAGGGGCCGCCGCGGCGGGTGCAGCCGCACCACCTGATCACCTGGGGCGGGCGCTGGTACCTGGTGGCGTGGGACCTGGACCGGGCCGACTGGCGCACCTTCCGCGCCGACCGCATCGCACCCCGCACGCCGACCGGGCCGCGGTTCACCCCGCGCGAGGTGCCCGGGGGCGACGTGGCGCGGTTCATCACCGAGAAGTTCCGGGGAGCCGAGGGCTGGCCGTGCCGCGGCGAGGTGGTGGTGCACCGGCCCGCGGAGGAGGTCGCCGAGTTCCTGTCCGACGACCTGGTGGAGCCGCTGGACGAGGGCCGGTGCCGGTTGCTGGCCGGTTCGTGGTCGTGGGCGGGGCTGGCGGCCGCGATCGGCCGGTTCGGCGTGGACTTCGAGGTGGTCGGGCCGCCGGAGCTGCGCGCCGCGGTCGCCGACCTGGGCCGCCGGTGCGCGGCGGCGATCGACTAGCCACCGACCTGCTTCCCGGGGCGTGGCACGACGCGGTGGTACTCGACGGTGGGCCCGGAACTCGCCGCGCGGCCGAGCGCGGTGCTCGCCCGGGCGCCTGGTGGACCGGTGTGGTCGGGCGGGTCGGGCCGTTCACCCGGTGATGCAGGAGGGTGGGGGCGGACGACGGAGCGAGGAGGGCGCGCGGTGGGCATCGTGTTGATCACCGGGGGGAACAAGGGGCTCGGGTACGAGGTCGCGCGGCGGCTGCTCGCCGCGGGCCACACCGTCCACATCGGAGCCCGCGATCCGGAGCGGGGCGCGCGGGCCGCGGCCGACCTGGGCGCCAGGTCCGTGCGGCTCGACGTCACCGACGACGACTCGGTCACCGCCGCGCTCACCGAGGTCGGGGCGGCGGAGGGGCGGCTCGACGTGCTGATCAACAACGCCGGTGTCTCCGGCACGCCCGGCGTCGGCGGGATCACCGGCCCGGACGCGCTGCGCCAGTTCGACACCAACGCGCTCGGCGTCGTCCGCGTCACTCAGGCCGCGCTGCCGTGGCTGCGGCGGTCGGCGAACCCGGTGGTGGTGAACGTGTCCAGCGGGCTCGGCTCGTTCACGGCCACCGCGGACCCGGAGCGCGTCGAATCCCGGGTGCCCGCGGTGGTCTACGGGGCGACGAAGGCCGCGGTGTCCATGCTGACCGTCCAGTACGCGAAGGCGGTGCCGGAGATCCGGTTCAACGCGGTCGACCCCGGCTTCACCGCCACCGACCTCACCGCCGCCGTCGGCGGGGGCCGTCCCGTCGAGGAGAGCGCCGAGGTCGTCGTCCGGATGGCGACCACCGGGCCGGACGGGCCCACCGGCACCTTCCAGGAGCTGGACGGCGAGCTCGGCTGGTGACCCCTCCGGCCGCCGGTGGGGTCAGCGGTCGTAGCGGCCGGTCTTCACGGCGGTGAGGAACTCGGTCCACCGGGGACGAGCGGTCAGCACGTATCCGGCCGATCGGTCCTTGGTGTCGCGGACGGCGGGCCGCCCGTCCACCCGCCCCACCTCCACGCAGTTCCCGTTCGGCTGGCTGCGGGAAGAGGTGCGCCAGTGCTGCGATGTCATGCCGCCTGCTCCTTCTCGTCGATGATCAGCTCGATGAATCTGATCGTCTCCTCTTGGTCCAGCGCAACCTTCTTGATCACTCGAACGGCGGAATGATAGGCCTGCACATCGTCCTCGTCGGGAACGAATGCGCCTGAGCTGTAGTGCTCGAAGTGCACCACGTCGGGTGAATCCGGGAATTCGTAGAGCACGAAGGGGCCTGCCACTCCGGGATGCCAGCCGGTGCACCGCCGGACGACCTGGATCGCGATGTTGTCGCGGCGGGCGAATTCCAGCAGGTGCTGCAACTGGTCGAGCATCGTCTCGGCATTTCCGATTCTGTCCCGAATCGCGTCCTCGCCGATCAGCGCGGTGAGGTGGACGGGCGAGCGCCTGGTGACGACTTCGCGCCGGCCCATGCGAATCGTGACCCGGCGCTCGATCTCCTGCCGGTCCATGCCGCTCGACGTGGCGATCGATCGCGCGTAATCCGCGGTCTGGAGGAGTCCCGGTAATCCCATCGGCGCCCACTCGACGATCGCCGAAGCGGACCGTTCGCATTCCACGGCTCCCGCGAGCTGCTGCGGAATTCCCGGCATGCCGACGGTGAGCCAGTTCGGTTCGCTGGCGTGCCGGGCCAGTTCGAGTAGGCGCTGCCGCTCCTTGCCGGTCACCCCGGCGGCGCCGAGCAGTCCGGCG
This sequence comes from Saccharopolyspora sp. NPDC047091, assembly GCF_040643635.1. Lineage (NCBI taxonomy): Bacteria > Bacillati > Actinomycetota > Actinomycetes > Pseudonocardiales > Pseudonocardiaceae > Saccharopolyspora > Saccharopolyspora sp. NPDC047091. Next base: position 39,831 of record NZ_JBEYUS010000023.1, on the reverse strand, counting down.
ACGTCCTCGGGTGTCGGCACTCGCCGCCCGGTCTCCCAGTGCGACACCGTGCCGTGGCTGACTCCCAGTCTGCTGCTCAATTCTCGGCCGCTGATTCCGGATTTCTCGCGCACGGATCTGATTGCGGAGGAAAGTGCGCGGGCGCGGGGGGTTATACCGCTGGTGTCTGCAGGCATGTGACAAATACTAGCCAGCGCGGAATTGTTCGATCATCACTCGAAGGTGGAATTGAGAAACGTCTATTAGACGTCGATCATGGTTGTAGGCGCAACGGGCGGAGGCGATCGGTGGCACGGGTGTTCATGGCCTCGGAGCAGGAATCGGTGTGGCACGTGGTGGAGCTGCGCACCGGTGGTCCACGGCCGATCGCCCGCTGCGGCCACGTGATCCGCGGCCGCGTGCACCGCCGTCTCGGCCGCCCGGAGCGACCGCGCGGGATGTGCGACCCGTGCGCGTCGGACGTGAACGGCCGCGAACCGCGCCCCACGTCCGAGGCGTCCTGAGCCGTCCAGCCGACCCTCGGCACCGACCGTCCGAGATCGGACCGGTCCGCGCCCCTGACCCCCGACCAGGTGCGGGCCGGTTCCCGGCCGGGTCGCCCTGCGCTCCTCCCCGAGCGCGGCGGCCCGGCCTGCCCCCGGTGGCGGGCGGAGCACCCCCGATGTCCGCCCGCCGCCGAGGCCCGCCGCCGCGGCGAATCCCGTTGCGCGGCAGCGGATCGGCCTCAGCCCGCGGGGGCGTCGTTGACGGAGGTCTCCATCAGGCCGCCGCGCCAGTCCACGGATTCGCGGAGGGCGGCGGCGATGTCGGGGGCGGTGCCGGTCAGGTCGGCGTAGGCGCGGTGCAGGTTCGCCACGATGCGCTCGGAATCGGCCCAGCCCGCGAACTCGCCCAGGTCCGCTTCCCGCGCGGCCTGCAGCGGCGGGGTTCCGGCGGCCACCCCGGCTTCCGCGAGCTCCAGGACCAGCCGGTAGTAGCGCTCGTGCGCGGCGAGCACCGCGGGCAGGTCCGCCGCCTCGATCACCGGCCCGTGCCCGGGTACCACGCGTCGCGGCTCGAACTCGGCGATCCAGTCCAGCGCCCGCGCCGCGCCCGCGGGCGAACCCATGAACACCAGCGGCGTGAGGCCGTGGAACAGCAGGTCACCGCTGAACAGGACGCGTTCCTCCGGCAGCCAGGCCACCACGTCACCGCCGGTGTGCGCGGAGTGGCCGGGATGCCGCAGCTCGACGGTGCGCCCGCCGACGTGCAGCGACAGCTCGGACCGGAAGGTCACCGACGGCACGCGCCGCACCACGTCCCCCCAGTCCGGGACGGGCGACCAGAACGGCGGGCAACCGTCGATCATCGGGTCGGCGGCGAGTGCGGCCCGCATGTGCTCGTGTCCGAACAGGACGGTCTCGGCGGGCAGCAGCGAGTTGCCGTAGGAGTGGTCGCCGTGCTCGTGGGTGTTCACCGCCCACCGGATCGGCGAATCCGGTGCGGTGCGGGCGATCTCGGCCAGGAACCGGCGGGTGCGCTGCTCGGTGGCGCAGGTATCGACGACGAGCAACCCGTCGTCCCCCGAGATCACCCCGGCGTTGTTCACCCACCAGGTCCCGTCCGGCTGCACCCACGCCCACACCCCGTCGGCGAGCGGTTCGAGGCGGGGCTGCGCGTCGTTCGTGTGCATGCGAGCAGTGTGCACCGGCGGCCTGAGTCCGTCTCGACCCGTCTCCGGGCGGGTTCGTGGGGGGAAGGCCGCAGTCATACCCGTCGCGCGCGGAGATCGGCCGACCACCCGCCGTGCGGCTCTACGCTCCGAGTTCCTGGACAGGTGAGGAGGCCGTGTCGTGCAGGTGAAGAAGTTCCTCGGTGCGCTGGTGCTGGCGGGCGGTGTCGCGGTGGCGGCCCCGGCGGTGGCGCTGGCGGCGGACCCGCCGCCGGACCAGACCGTCCCCGGCAATGGCGACGCCGACGAGACCACGCCCGGTTCCGGCGGTACCAGCGACGGCACCGTGCCCGGCTCGGGCGGGGTGGGCACGATCGCCCTGGCGCAGGGCGACGGCGGCATCGGCGACAGCGGCGATGGCGGGTCGGGCATCGGCGACAGCGGTGACGGCGGCTCCGGCATCGGCGACAGCGGCGGCGGCTCGGGCATCGGCCAGAGCTGACCCGATCGCCCGCGCGGAACGGCCCGCCCGACCGTCCGGTCGGGCGGGCCGTTCCGTCCTCGATGGGGAGAGGTCAGGACCCCTGCGGCCCGTCCTCCAGGTCGCCTTCGGTCTGGAGGTAGATCTCGTGCAGGGCGGTGATCGTCTCCGGGTTCGGGGACTCCCACATGTTCCGGTTCGCCGCCTCCAGCAGGCGTTCCGCGATGCCGTGCAGCGCCCACGGGTTGGACTCGGTGAGGAACTTCTGGTTCTCCTCGTCCAGCACGTAGGTCTCGGCGAGCTTCTCGTACATCCAGTCGCCGACCACACCGGTCGTGGCGTCGTAGCCGAACAGGTAGTCCACGGTGGCGGCCAGTTCGAACGCGCCCTTGTAGCCGTGCTTGCGCATCGCGGCGAGCCAGCGCGGGTTCACGACGCGGGCGCGGAACACCCGCGAGGTCTCCTCGGTCAGCGAGCGGGTCCGGATGGCGTCCGGGCGGCTGCTGTCGCCGATGTAGGCCGCCGGTGCCTTGCCGGTCAGCGCGCGCACCGTGGCGATCATGCCGCCGTGGTACTGGAAGTAGTCGTCGGAGTCGGCGATGTCGTGCTCGCGGGTGTCGACGTTCTTCGCCGCCACCGAGATCCGCTTGTAGGCGGATTCCATGTCGCCGCGCGCCTCGGTGCCCTCCAGGCCGCGGCCGTAGGCGTAGCCGCCCCACACCGCGTACACCTCGGCGAGGTCGGTGTCGTCGCGCCAGTTCTTGCTGTCCATCAGCGGCAGCAGACCGGCCCCGTAGGCGCCGGGCTTCGAACCGAAGATGCGCATGGTGGCGCGGCGTTCGTCGCCGTGCCCGGCCAGGTCGGCCTGCGCGTGGGCGCGCACGAAGTTCTGCTCGTCCGGCTCGTCGAGCGCGGCGACCTTGCGGACCGCGTCGTCGAGCAGCGTCACCACGTGCGGGAACGCGTCGCGGAAGAACCCGCTGATCCGCACCGTCACGTCCACCCGCGGGCGGCCCAGCTCCTCCAGCGGGATCACGTCGAGCCCGTTGACGCGCCGCGACGCCTCGTCCCAGGTGGGCCGCACGCCCATCAGCGCCAGCACTTCCGCGATGTCGTCGCCGGAGGTCCGCATCGCGGAGGTGCCCCACACCGACAGGCCCACCGAGCGCGGGTACTCGCCGGTGTCGGCGAGGTAGCGCTCGATCAGCGAATCGGCGATGGCGTGCCCGGTCTCCCAGGCGAGCCTGCTCGGCACCGCCTTCGGGTCCACCGAGTAGAAGTTCCGGCCCGTCGGCAGCACGTTGATCAGGCCGCGCAGCGGGGAACCGCTCGGGCCCGCGGGCACGTAGCCGCCGTCGAGGGCGTGCAGCGTCGCGGTCATCTCGTCGGTGGTGGCGTCCAGCCGCGGGACCACCTCGGTGACGGCGAACTCCAGCACCCGCACCACGTCGTCCGGCGCGTCGCCCAGCACCGAGCGGCACACCTCGACGACCGCGCCGAGCTCCCAGCCGCGTTCCTCCATGCCCGCGACGAGGGCGTGCGCGGAGGTCTCCACGTCGTCCACGGTGCCGCGGGCGACGCTGCCGTCCTCCGCCATGCCCAGTGCCTCGCGCAGGCCGGGCAGCGCGCCGCTCCGCCCGCCCCACACCTGCCGGGCGCGCAGCATCGCCAGCACCAGGTTCACCCGCGCCTCCCCGGTCGGGGCGGCACCCAGGACGTGCAGGCCGTCGCGGATCTGCGCGTCCTTGATCTCGCACAGCCAGCCGTCGACGTGCAGCAGCATGTCGTCGAACTCGGCCTCGTGCGGGCGCTCGTCCAGGCCGAGGTCGTGGTCCAGCTTCGCGGCCTGCATCAACGTCCAGATCTGGCTGCGGATCGCGGGCAGCTTCGCCGGGTCCATCGCCGAGATCTGCGCGTGCTCGTCGAGCAGCTGCTCCAGCTTCGCGATGTCGCCGTAGCTCTCCGCGCGCGCCATCGGCGGCACCAGGTGGTCCACCAGCGTCGCGTGCACCCGGCGCTTCGCCTGGGTGCCCTCGCCCGGGTCGTTGACCAGGAACGGGTACACCAGCGGCAGGTCCGCCAGCGCCGCGTCCGGTGCGCAGGACGCCGACATGCCCGCGGTCTTGCCGGGCAGCCACTCCAGGTTGCCGTGCTTGCCGAGGTGCACCATCGCGTGCGCGCCGAACTCGTCGGTCATCCAGCGGTAGGCGGCCAGGTAGTGGTGGCTCGGCGGCAGGTCCGGGTCGTGGTAGATCGCGATCGGGTTCTCGCCGAACCCGCGCGGCGGCTGCACCACGACGACGACGTTCCCGGCGCGCAGCGCGGCCACCACGATCTCGCCGTCCGGGTCGTGCGAGCGGTCCACGAACTGCTCGCCCGGCGGCGGACCCCAGTGCTGCTCGATGCTCTCCCGCAGGTCCTGCGGCAGCGTCGCGAACCAGTCGGCGTAGCGCTTCGCGGGGATGCGCACCGGGTTGCCGGACAGCTGCTCCTCGGTCAACCAGTCCGGGTCCTGGCCACCAGCGGCGATCAGCGCGTGCACCAGCGCGTCGCCGTCCTGCGCGGCCACGCCGGGCAGCGCGTCCGGGCCGTCCACCGGGCCGATGTCGTAGCCGGCCTCGCGCAGCCGCTGGAGCAGGCCCACCGCGCTCGCCGGGGTGTCCAGGCCGACGGCGTTGCCGATCCGGGAGTGCTTCGTCGGGTACGCCGACAGCATCAGCACCAGGCGCTTGTCCGCGGCGGGCACGTGCCGCAGCCGCGCGTGCTTCACCGCGATCCCGGCGACGCGGGCCGCGCGCTCCGGGTCGGCGACGTACACCGGGAGGCCTTCGGCGTCGTTCTCCTTGAACGAGAACGGCACCGTGATCAGGCGGCCGTCGAACTCGGGCACCGCGACCTGGGTGGCCATGTCCAGCGGGGACAGGCCTTCGTCGTTGTCCTCCCACGCCTCGCGGCTGGAGGTCAGGGTGAGGCCCTGCAAGATCGGCACGTCCAGCGCGGCGAGCGCGCCCACGTCCCACGCCTCGTCGTCGCCACCGGCGGAGGCGGTCGCGGGCTTCGTGCCGCCCGCGGCCAGCACCGTCACGATCAGCGCGTCCGCCTCGCGCAACGTGTCCAGCAGGCCCGGTTCGGGGGCGCGCAGCGACGCGCAGAACACCGGCAGCGCCTGGCCGCCCGCGTCCTCGATGGCGTCGGAGAGGGCGTGCGCGAACGCGGTGTTGCCCGCCATGTGGTGCGCGCGGTAGTAGAGCACCGCGACCTTCGGGCCTTCGGTCCGGCGCGGGGTCCGCTCCAGCAGGCCCCACTTCGGCGTCTCCACCGGCGGTTCGAAGCCGTGGCCGGTGAGCAGCACCGTGTCGGACAGGAAGTTGAACAGCTGCGTCAGGTTCTCCGGCCCGCCCTGCGCGAGGTAGCCGTGCGCCTGCGAGCAGACGCCGCCCGGCACCGTGGAGCACTCCATCAGCTCCGCGTCCGGGGCCTGCTCACCGCCGAGCACCACGACCGGGCGCGGTCCGGCGAGCAGCGAGTCCAAGCCCTCCTCCCACGCGCGGCGGCCGCCGAGCAGCCGCACCACGACGAGGTCGGCGCCCTCCAGCAGCGGCGGCAGGTCGTCCACGCCGAGCCGCGCCGGGTTGCCGAGGCGGAAGTCCGCACCGCTGGCGCGTGCGCTGAGCAGATCGGTGTCCGATGTGGACAGCAGCAGGATCATGCGGCACGCTCCCGGCTGAGCAGGGACGCGGGCGTGCGGGCAGGACGCATGGTCAACCTTCCTCGGGGTCCTCGCCCCGGAGTCGTCGGCACCCGGTGTCGCACCGGGCGGTGGCGGCGCCGGAGTGTCCTGGCTCCCGGATCGCCGCTCGCCCCGTGCCTTCCCACCCGCGCGGCGCGCGGGCAGTGGCCTCGTACTCGGAGTTCGCTCCCCGGTGACAGTGGCGGGACCGCGCCGGACTCGCACCGGCTTCCTCCGCACGTCGCCGCCGACAACTCTCCGCAACGGGGCGATCGTTCGTCAAGTGGCCGGTCGTGCGGTCGCGCGAGAGATCCCGCACTCGACGCGTCCGGCCGTCCGGTGAGGCGCATCGCGTTTTGCGGACGTGATCCGGGCGGGACGTAGTATCGACGGTCGCCGGTGCGCCCCCGAGTCCGCGCACCCCGGACAGCGGCGTCGTGCGCTGCGAGTTCCGGACCAGACCATGATCGACGAGAGCGGGGACGAGCGTGCCGCGACGAGCCGGACCCGACGCGTGCCCCGGCGCGCTGCGGGTGCACGAGGCCGCTGACGGGGGACTGGCCCGCGTGCGGGTGCCCGGCGGGCGGCTCGCGGCGCGGCAGGTGCGGGCGCTGGCGACCGCGGCCGCGCTGGGTGACGGCGGCTGGGAACTCACCTCGCGGGCGAACATCCAGGTCCGCGGGCTGTCCGCGGCGGCGGTGCCGGAGTTCGCGGAGCTGCTCGGCGCGGCCGGTCTGCTGCCGTCGCCGACGCACGAGCGGGTGCGCAACGTCGTCGCCTCGCCGCGCACCCGTCCGGGCGCGCTGGACGTGCGCGCGGTGGCGGTGGCGCTGGACGAGGGGCTGCGCGCCGACCCGGAGCTGGCGGAGCTGCCCGGGCGGTTCCTGTTCACCGCGGACGACGGCGGCGGCGAGGTGACCGCGCTGGGCGCGGACGTCGCGCTGCACCCGGCGGACGGCGCGGTGGCGGTGCTGCTCGCCGGGGCCGACCTCGGGCTGCGGGTGTCCGCGGCCGACGCGGCCCGCGCCGCGGTGCTCGCGGCCGCCGCGTTCCTCGCGGAACGGGGCCGGCTGGGCGCGGAGAGCTGGCGGCTGGCGGAACTGCCCGGTGGCGCCGAGCGGATCGCCGACCGCATCCGGGCGGAATTCTCCTGCATGGCGGCGGAAACCGCGGTCGCGCCCGGTGATCCGGTGCGCACGCACGCGGAGCTCGGCGTGCTGGCCCGCGCCGACGACCGGGTCGATCTCGCCCTCGGCGCGCCGCTGGGACGGCTGGACGCCGGGCAGATCGCGGTGCTCGCCACGCAGACCGAGGAGATCGCCGGACAGGCCGAAGGCAGCGCCGAACAGGCCGAGGACAGCGCCGCGCAGGCCGAAGGCAGCGCCGCGCAGACCGCCGCACCGCACCCGCTGCGGCTCACGCCGTGGCGCGCGCTGCTGCTCACCGACGTCCCCGCGGACGAGGCGCCGCGCAGGCTCGCCGAGCTGGACGCCGCCGGGTTCCTCACCGACCCGGGCGCGCCGCTGGCCGGGGTGACCGCCTGCGCCGGCAGCCCCGGCTGCGCGAAGTCCCTCGCCGACGTGCGCGCCGACGCGCGGCGCACCACCCGGCCCGGCCCGCTGCCGGTGCACTGGGCGGGCTGCGCGCGCCGCTGCGGCCGACCGGCCGGACCAGGAGTGGAAGTGCTGGCCACCGAGGCCGGCTACGAGGTCGGCGGGCACCCCGCCGGCGAGACGTCCGCCGCGCTCGACGCGGCACGGAGGGCAGTGTGAACACCGCAGACAGCACCGGCGGCTACGAGTACGTGCGTGACGGAGCGGAGATCTACCGCCGCTCGTTCGCCACGATCCGCGCCGAAGCGGAACTCGACGGCATGCCACCGGAAGTCGCCCAGGTCGCCGTCCGCATGATCCACGCCTGCGGCATGGTGGACCTGGCCCGCGACATCGCCTGGTCGCGGCGCGCGGTGCTCGCCGCCCGCGAGGCGCTGCGCGGTGGCGCGCCGGTGTTCTGCGACGCCGCGATGGTCGCCGCGGGCGTCACCCGGCGCAGGCTGCCCGCCGACAACGACATCGTCTGCACCCTCGGCGACGAGCGGGTCCCCGGCCTCGCCGCGGAACTCGGCACGACCCGCAGCGCGGCGGCGATGGAGCTGTGGCGGGACCGGCTGGAGGGGTCCGTGGTCGCCGTCGGCAACGCGCCGACCGCGCTGTTCCGGCTGCTGGAGATGATCGACGCGGGCGCGGGCAGGCCCGCCGCCGTGCTCGGCCTCCCCGTCGGGTTCATCGGCGCCGCCGAATCGAAGCAGGCACTGGCCGACCACCCGGCGCTGGAGCACCTGGTGGTGCACGGCCGCCGCGGTGGCAGCGCGATGGCGGTGGCCGCCATCAACGCGATCGCGAGCGAACAGGAGTGAGCAGCACCGTGGAGCAGGCAGGCAGGTTGTTCGGCGTCGGGCTCGGACCCGGAGATCCGGAGCTGGTGACGGTCAAGGCCGCCCGGCTGATCGGCGAAGCCGACGTGATCGCCTACCACAGCGCCCGGCACGGCCGCAGCATCGCGCGTTCCGTCGCCGCGCCGTACCTGCGGGAAGGCCAGGTCGAGGAACCGCTGGTGTACCCGGTGACGACCGAGACGACCGATCACCCGGGCGGCTACCAGGGCGCCATCGACGAGTTCTACGCCGACGCGGCCGAACGGCTCGCCGCGCACCTGTCCGCGGGCCGCACCGTGGCGCTGCTGTGCGAGGGCGACCCGTTCTTCTACGGCTCCTACATGCACATGCACAAGCGCCTGGTGGGCCGGTTCGAGGTGGCCGCGATCCCCGGTGTGACCTCGGTGAGCGGGGCGGCGGCGATGCTCGGCAGGCCGCTGGCGGAACGCGACGAGGTGCTGACGGTGCTGCCCGGCACGCTCGACCCGGACGTGCTCGCGGAGAAGCTGGCGGGCACCGACGCGGCGGCGGTCATGAAGCTGGGCCGCACCTTCGACGGGGTGAAGGCGGCGTTCGAGAAGGCGGGCCGGCTCGACGAGGCCTACCTCGTGGAGCGCGCCACCACGGACCGGCAGCGGCTGCTGCCGCTGGGCGAGGTGGATCCGGCGTCGGTGCCGTACTTCTCGCTGGCGCTGCTGCCGAGCCCGGTGAACGCGGACAGCCCGCTGAACCTGACCGACGCGTCCGGAGTGCCGGTTTCCGCTGCGGCGCAACGGGAAGCTCCCGAGCCCGCGCCGACGGCGAGCACCGGTGAGGTCGTGGTCGTCGGCCTCGGCCCGGCCGGTCCGCAGTGGACCACCCCGGAGGCGCACACCGCCGTCGCCGCCGCCGACGACCTCGTCGGCTACGGCCCCTACCTGGACCGGTTGCCGACGAACCCGCGGCAGCGCAAGCACGCCTCGGACAACCGGGTGGAGGCCGAGCGCGCCGAGTTCGCCCTGGACCTGGCGCGGCGCGGTTCCCGCGTCGTCGTGGTGTCCTCGGGCGATCCGGGCGTGTTCGCGATGGCCAGCGCCGTGCTGGAGGTCGCCACCGAGGAGCGGTTCGCGGCGGTGCCGGTGCGGGTGCTGCCCGGGCTCACCGCGGCGCAGGCGGTGGCGAGCCGGATCGGCGCGCCGCTGGGCCACGACTACTGCGTGCTGTCCCTGTCGGACCGGTTGAAGCCGTGGGAGGTCATCGTCGAGCGGCTGGCCGCGGCGGCGAAGGCCGACCTGGCGATGGCCATCTACAACCCGGCGTCGCGCAGCCGCACCTGGCAGGTCGGTGCCGCCCGCGACGTGCTGCTGGAGCACCGCTCGGCGGAGACGCCGGTGGTGATCGGCCGCGACGTGGGCGGGCCCCAGGAGTCGGTGCGGGTGGTGCCGCTCGGCGAGCTCGATCCGTCCGATGTGGACATGCGCTGCCTGCTGCTGATCGGCTCGTCCACCACGCGTTCGGTCGGCGGGACGGTGTTCACGCCGCGCCGCTATCCGGCGTGACGCAGCCGTTCCACGGCGGCGGCCACGGTCTCGACCACGGGCACCGGCGGTTCCGGCGGGCGGCGCACGAGCACCACGGTGACGCCGAGCAGCCGGGCCGCGTCCAGCTTCGGGCGGGTCATCGGGCCGCCGCTGTCCTTGGTGACCAGCACGTCGATGCGGTGCTCGCGCAGCAACGCCACCTCGTCGTCGAACGCGAACGGCCCGCGGGCCAGCAGCAGTTCGGTGCGCGGCGGCAGCGGCGGTTCCGGCGGGTCCACGGCGCGCACCAGGAACCGCAGGTCCAGGTGCGCGAACCGGTGCACGCCCTGGCGCCCGGTGCTGAGGAAGATCCGCTCGCCCAGGCCGGGCAGCGCGGCGGCGGCCTCGTCCAGCGAATCCACCAGGTGCCAGTGCGGTTCCGGTTCCCAGCCGGGCCTGCGCAGCACCAGCAGCGGCAGACCGGCCAGCGCGCAGGCGCGCACCGCGTTCGCGGTCATGGCGGCCGCGAACGGGTGCGTCGCGTCCACCACCTCGTCGATGCGTTCGGCGCGCAGCCACGCGGCGAGGCCGTCGGCGCCGCCGAAACCGCCGATCCGCACCTCGCCGTCCGGCAGCCGCGGATCGTGCACCCGCCCCGCCAGCGAGGAGATCACGTGCACCGCCGGTTCGCCGCCGAGCCGGGCGGCGAGCTCGCGGGCCTCCGCGGTGCCACCGAGCACCAGCACCCGCCGCACCTCGACCATGCGGCCAGCCTAGGCGGTGCGCCGTGACCGGCCAGGCGCTGCGCTACGGCTGGACCACCGGGGCCTGCGCCACCGCCTCCACCGCCGCCGCCTACACGGCGCTGCTCACCGGCGGGTTCCCCGATCCGGTGGGCATCGTGCTGCCGAAGGGGCACCGCCCCGAGTTCGCCCTCGCCAAGGAACGCCTCGACGTCGGGTCGGCGATGGCCGCGATCGTGAAGGACGCCGGCGACGACCCGGACGTGACGCACGGCGCGCTGGTGTCGGCCACGGTCCGCCCCGCCGAACCCGGCGCCGGGGTGGTGTTCCGCGCCGGGCCGGGCGTGGGCACCGTGACGAAACCGGGCCTGCCGCTGCCGGTGGGCGAACCGGCGATCAACCCGGTGCCGCGCGAGCTCATCCGCGGCGTCGTGCGGCAGGTCGCCGCCGAGCACGGCGGCAGCGGGGACGTGGTCGTGGAGATCGCCGTGGAGGACGGGGCGGAACTGGCGCGGCGCACCTGGAACCCGCGGCTCGGCATCCTCGGCGGCCTGTCCATCTTGGGCACGACCGGCGTGGTGGTGCCCTACTCGTGCTCGGCGTGGATCGACAGCATCCGCCGCGGCGTGGACGTGGCGCGCGCCGCCGGGCTGGAGCACGTCGCCGGGTGCACCGGCAGCACCTCGGAGAAGCTCGTCGACCGCACCTACGGCCTCGCCCCGGAGGCGATGCTGGACATGGGCGATTTCGCGGGCGCGGTGCTGAAGTACCTGCGGCGCCACCCGGTGCCGCGGCTGACGATCGCGGGCGGCATCGGCAAGCTCGCCAAGCTCGCCGACGGGCACCTGGACCTCCATTCGAAGCGGTCCCAGGTGAACTTCGCGCTGCTGGCGGAGATCGTGCGGGACGCGGGTGCCTCCGCCGAGTTCGCCGCGGGCGTCCGCGGCGCCAACACGGCGCTGGACGCGCTCACCCGCTGCCAGGCCGAGGGCATCCCGCTCGGCGACCTCATCGCCGCCCGCTCCCGCGACTTCTGCCTGATCACCCTCCGTGGCGCACCGATCGACGTCGAGGTCCTGGTCATCGACCGGGCAGGCAACCTCGTCGGCCACGCCCCGTTCGCCTGATCGGCGGCTACCGCGGTCGCGGTCACCGGGTGCGCAGGAAATCCACCTCGTCGTCCGCGCTGCCGTCGGCGGCGGCCTCGCGGGTCATCTCGTCCAGGACCGCCCGCCGCGCTTCGCATCCGCAGGCATGCGCGTGGGCGAGGCGGGCGCCGTGGTGGTCGGGGTGCTGCTCGGTGGGACTCCGGCCGGACTCCGGCGGCCCGTCCGGTGCGATGCGCGAATGGTTCGGCAGGTCGGCCGTTCGCCGGGTCGTCGCCACCGCGTCCCGTTCGGGCGGTCCGGTCATCGTCGTGCTCCCTGCGGCTCGGACGTGCTCACCGTGTCCGCAGCGTAGCGACGCGGCGCTGCGCTGCCGGGGATGCCCGGGTGCCGGACGGGCTGTCGGGGGTGCCCGGGGCGGCTGGTGCGGATGTTCGGGAGTCCCGGGAAAGCGGGAGTCGGCGGTGGGGCGAGGGCGGATGCTCTGCACCAGCGGGACGCGTCCGCTGCGGGGGTGGAGCGCATCGCGGGAGGTGATCGGGAACGGGATGTCCCGGGGGTCAGGAGGGCAGGCCGAGGGTGGCGGTGGTGACCGCGTCGGGGTGCCCGGCCTGCCGCCAGTGCACTCGGGCCGGGAGGTCGTGGTGCGGGCCGTGCGGGTCGATTCCGCTCGCGCGGTAGGCGAACGCCTCGTCGTGGGAATACACGATCACGACGTCGACGACGCCGGACGGCCAGTGCCGCACGTACAGCAGGGCGTCCAGTTCGCCGACGTCGTTGTGCACCGGAATTCCCCGGAAGCCCTGCGCGACGAGGCAGTGCAGGTTGTCGATCGCGTTCATGGCGCGAACTCCGTTCGAGGGGAACGTCGAGGTGGGGGTCTCGATGCGGGCGGGGTTCGGAGCGGGGGAGGGGAGCCGGTGGGACCGGGCCGCGTCGGGGCGGATCGGTCCGGTCCCACCGGCGGCATCGGGTGGTGAGCGGCGGGGAGAGGGGGCCGCTCGTCCGCCCGGTGCGGCGGTGATCACCGGACTCGATCACCGATGTGGAGCACGCTACATTTGAGATGTGCTCCGAACTAGATCCCTGATCGGGTGATGATGTCGGTGGTGGCGGCCGGGCACACTCCTAACGCCACGACGGGGAAAGGGCGGCGAGTGAGCACGAGTCCGACGGCGCTGAAGCGCTGGATCGCCGGAGAGCTGGCACGGCTCCGGGAGCGCAACGGGGCCACCAGGGCCGACGCGGCCAAGGCCATCCGGGGCAGCATCCAGAACATCGGCCACTTCGAAGTCGGCCGCCGGATGCCGAAGGCCCTCGAACTCGAAACCCTGCTCCGGTTCTACGGCGTGCCGGACCGGGTGGACTTCTTCCTGTCGCTGCGGGATCGGGCGAAGAAGGGGACGGATTGGTGGGTCGGCTTCGACGCTGACGACAGCGCGCTTCCCGCCTACTTCAAGCTCTTCCTCGGTCTGGAAGCGATGGCGTCGAGGATCGAGAGCTGGGACGTGCAGGTGATCCCCGGCCTGTTCCAGACCAGCGAGTACGCCGAGGCCGTGATCCGCGGCGGCGAACCCGAACTCCCCGAAGCGGAAGTGGCCCGCCGGATCGAGCTGCGGATGGCGCGGCACCGCGAAGTGCTGGAACGCGAGCACCCGCCCTCGGTCTGGGCCGTGCTGGACGAAGCGGCGCTGCGTCGCGTGGTCGGTTCCGCCGAGGTGATGCGCGCGCAGCTCGAACTGCTGCTCCAGCTGGCGCAGCGGCCGAACGTCGAAGTGCAGGTGTTGCCGTTCGGTTCCGGCGCGCATCCTGGCACCGAAGGCGCCTTCACGGTGCTGACCTACCCGCCGGACTTCGACGGCGACCTCGGCATGGTGTACGCGGAAACGAGGGTGCGCGGCATCTACTACGACGAGCAGGAGGACGTTCGGAAGTACCGCGAAACCCTCACCCGCCTGCAGGTCGCAGCGCGCAAGCCGCGAGACTCGCTCGAGTCAATCAAGCGACTAGCGAAGGACCTCTGACCCTCATGCGCCACCCGCTCGCCGAACCGAACGCCGTCGCGAACTGGCGGAAGTCGTCCCGCAGTCAGGCGCAGAACGGGTGCGTCGAAGTCGGTTCCGGCGCGGATCGGGTCGGTGTCCGGGATTCCAAGCTCGGCGCGGGAAGCCCGGTGCTGGTGTTCACGGCGGCCGAGTGGGCGTCGTTCACCGCGGGCGCCCGCCGCGGCGCCTTCGACCGCTGAGCACCGGGATCAGGTGGCGAAGCCGCCGTCGGAGTTGAGGATCGCGCCGGTGACGAACGCGGCTTCCGGACCGGCGAGGTGGGCGACGAGGTTCGCGATCTCGTCCGGGGTGCCGAAGCGGCCCAGCGGCGTGGTGGCCTGCAGGACTTCCGCGCGCGGCCCGGCGGCCGGGTTCATCGCGGTGTCGACGGCGCCGGGCTGCACGTCGTTCACGGTGATGCCGCGCGGGCCCAGGTCGCGGGCCGCGCTGCGGGTGAGCCCGGCCAGGGCGGTCTTGCTGGTGATGTAGGCGATCATGTGCTGGAACGGCAGGTGGTCGGCCAGCGAGGTGCCGATGTTGATGATCCGCCCGCCTGCCTGCAGGTACTTCGACGCTTCCTGGATGGCGACGAACGGGCCGCGCACGTTCACCGCCAGCGCCCGGTCGAAGTCCGCCAGCGACAGCTCGTCCAGGTGCCCGGACTCCACGGTTCCGGCGTTGTTGACCAGGACGTCCAGCCCGCCGAACTCGGTGGCGGTGGCGGTCACGGCGGCGCGGATCTGCTCGGGGTCGCCGGCGTCGGAGCGCAGCACCAGCGCGTGCCCGCCGGAGACCGTGATCTCGGCGGCCACCTGCTCCGCGGCCGCGGCCGAGTTCGAGTGGGTGAGCGCGACGGCCGCGCCGTCGGCGGCGAGGCGGCGGGCGATCGCGGCACCGATGCCGCGCGAGGCCCCTGTCACCAGTGCGGATCGTCCGGCGAGCGGCTGCATCGTCATGCGGAGTCCCCTTCCCCGGCCGGGATCGGCACCACCGACTAGAGCACTCCGCGATCGCGGGCGGTACCGCCGCGCGAGTCCGGTGGATCCGGTGCGCCGGTCGCACCGCAGCGACGACGGCCTTCGGGTCCACTGTGGACCGAATCGGTCAATTCGCGCGCGGGGCGAGGGACAGCACCGGGAACACCCGGTCCGTCTTCGCCTGGTACGCGGCGAAGTAGGGGAACAGGGCCGTCAGCTGCGCGAACTTGACGTCCCGGAGCACGCCGGTGATCTCCTGGGACCGGACGTCGAGCACGTCGGGCCCGACCTCGATGCGGGCGTCCGGGTGGGCCCGCAGGTTGAAGTACCAGTCGGGGTGCACGTCGGATCCGGCCTTCGAGGCGAACACCAGGTACCGGCCGTCCTCCTCCAGGTAGGCCAGCGGGGTGACGTGCGCGCGGCCGGTGCGGGCGCCGGTGCTGGTCAGCAGCAGCAGCGCCGCCCCGGCGAAAGCGCCGCCCACCACGCCCGCGTTGGCGCGGAACTCCTCGATCACGGGTGCGTTGTACCGAGCCGCGACGATCGCGGTGATCTCGTTCCCCTCCACTGGACGTGTTCCTCTCCCTGCGCGGTGGGTGGCCGCGTCCGCCGCCGCGGACATCATGATCACGATAAGGAACCGGGCGGCCGGAGGGAACTCGCCGGTGGGAACTCGACAGTCCCCGACCGGCGTGCGGTCGAGGAACTCGTGCGGGGGCACTGCTGCGACTTCCCGCGATGCGGACGTCCGTCGGTCCCGCCCCATCCGAGGAGCGGGACCGACGGGGAGTGGATCAGGGCAGGGTGAACGTCGGCTCGGCCTGCGGCAGCGGCGCGGTGAACATCGCGAGGTAAAGGTCCAGGTACGGCGCCCGCTCGCCCGGAACCTCGACGTCGTCGGCCGGATCGTCCAGCGCGAGGTCGAGCCGCGCACCGTGCACCTGCACGGTCTCCCGCGACGGCGTGTCGATCCAGTCCCGGAACGGGGTCTGGACGCCGCCGGGTTCGACGGTGCCGATCTCCACGGCCAGCGAGTGCCCGGCGGGCAGCGTCCAGTCCGTCGACTTGAGGTCGAACTCGGTGGTCCCGGAGCGCAGCACCGCGACCTGCTCGTCGAACATCACCGCCGTGCCGTCCGGGGCGACGTCGTGCAGCTGCACCATGACGTTCCCGCGGCCCGCGGTGTCCAGCGCGATCCGCGGCGTCCCGGTGATCCGGGTGTCCCGCGCGACCGGCTCGGACCGTTCGACGATGCCGCCGGTGGGTCCGTCGTCACCGCCGTCGTCCAGGTAGGACCCGCCGGTGAGCTCGACCGTCGCGGGGCGGTCGGAGATCGGCCAGCTGTCCTGCCCGCGCCAGGTCCCGGTGCCGTCCTGCACGGCGAAGGCCGGGTGGCGGACCGGCGGGGCGATGCCCTTGAGGTGCTCGTCGTAGAAGGACATGGCCTCCTCGAACCAGCCGTCGCGGCCCATCGCCAACCGCCCGTCCGCGGTCCGCTCGTCGCCGCGGACGTGGTCCCACGGCCCGATCCAGCCGCGTTCCGGACCCTCGTGGTTGTCGAGGAATTCCTGCATCGCCTCCGGTTCGGTGTTCCACTCCAGCAGGCCCTGGGTGATGAACAGCGGGGTGTCGGTGCCCTTCGCGAGTTCCGGCAGATCGCGAGCCCGCCAGTACTCGGAGTCCGGGTTGCCGTTGAGGTAACCGGCCTGGTTGTCGATGAGGCACTCCGGGTGCGCCTGCTCGTACTCGGAGTTCGCCCGGTAGTGCGGGTCGTCGTCGGGCAGCTGCGGCAGCACCGCCAGCCCGTTGTAGGTGCTCGCCACGTTGACGGCGGTCGTGCGCGGCACCCCGTTGGAGTGGATGTTGCGGTACGGGTCCCAGATCGGTTCCTGCGCGATGACGGCCTTCAGCGCGTCCTGGTCCAGGTCGTTGCCGATCAGACCGGTGATCGCGTCGTAGGACTTGCCGTACATGCCGACCGATCCGGTGGACCACGGTCGGCTCGCCGCCCAGTCGATCGCCGCGCGGACGTCCGCCTGCTCGCCGGGGCCCGCGAAGTCGAGGCAGCCGGTGGAGCCGCCGAACCCGCGGGTGTCCACCCGCACGAACGCGTAGCCGCGCTCGAACAGGTTCGTGCCCTCGATGAACTCGTCGAACCGGCCGGAAGGCCCGGTGTGCTCGAAGCCCTCGTCGGTGAGCTGCCCGGAGTGCCCGAAGTACGGCCCGGCGGAGAGGATCACCGGCACCTGCTCGCCCGGCGCGAGCCCGTCCGGCAGCAGCACGTCGGCGTGCAGCTCGGTGCCGGAGTCGTCCGCGGACGGGAAGTAGTGCTGCGTCCAGGCCGCGCCTTCGGGCACGCGGTCGTTCTGCTCGTGGGTGACGGGTTCTTCGGCGGTGGCGACCGAGGCGGTGCCCGCCGCGGAGGCGGCGGCTCCGGTCAGGGCGAGGGCCGCGGCGAGCGCGGAGGCTGCGCCGACGGCCGCGCGAGTTCTCTTCATGGGTTCCTCCCAGGCGGGTGCGGTGCGGTGATCGCGTCTGGGAGGAGCAGACACCCGGCCGCAGCGGCATGCTCAACACCGCGGTGCCGTGACCCGGGTCACGCCGGGCGCCGTTCCGGGGAGCGGGCGCCCGGTGCGGATCACACTTCGTCGAGCAGCCGCCGGGAGGCCTCCCAGAGCCGTTCGGCTGACTCCGGGTCCAGCGCCCAGCGTCGGACGCCGCCGCGCACCGCGGTGGTCTCGGCGTCGTCGGCGATGACCGGGGATTCGGCGCAGTCCTCCAGGTACTTGCCGCCGACGCCCGCGAATTCGGGGGCGAGCGCGGCGGTCATCGTGGTGGCCGCGCCCTGCTGCGGGGTCTTCAGCGTCGGGACCTGGGACCACTCGGCCCGGGTGTCGGCGGGGATGTGGCGCTGCAGGTTCGTCATGATCCCGCCGGGCATCAGCGAGTTCGCGTGGACGCCGTCGCCGCTCCAGCGCCGGGTGGCCGCCACCGCGAACAGCGCGTTCGCGGTCTTCGACTGGCCGTACGCGCTCCACGGGTCGTAGGGCCGGTGCTCGTAGTGCAGGTCGTCGAACACGACCGGCGAGGCGTGGTGCCCGCTGGAGGACACCGCGACGAGCCGCGCGCCCCCGGCCGCCGCGAGCGCCCGGTGCAGGCCGGTCGCCAGCGCGAAGTGGCCGAGGTGGTTGGTGGCGAACTGCTGCTCCCAGCCTTCCCGGGTGCGCCGCAGCTCCGGCACGGCCATCACCCCGGCGTTGTTCACCAGCAGGTGCAGCGGGCCGGTCCAGTCCGCGGCGAACCTGCGCACGCCGGCGAGGTCGACGAGGTCCAGCTCGGCGACCCGGACCTCGGCGCCGGTGGTGGTGGCGATGTCCTCCGCGGCGGCGCGGCCGGCGGCCGGGTCGCGGACGCCGATGGTGACCTCGGCACCCGCGCGGGCCAGGGTGCGGGCCGTTTCGACGCCGATCCCGGAGGCGCCGCCGGTGACGACCGCGCGCTTGCCGGTCAGGTCGTGGCCCGCCGCGACCTCGTCCGCGGTGCTGCTCGCGCCGAAGGGAGTGGTGATGAGGGACATGGGAACTCCTGCCAAGTGGTGTCCTTGGCAGTGTATGTCAAAACTGTCAGTCGCTGTCAACTGTGGCGGCGACTGTCACCTGACGGTGGGGTGCCGGTGGTCGCCTCCGAGGCGAGCCGGAACAGTTCGTGCAGGTCGTCGACGCCGTCGTGGGCCGCCCAGTGCATCAGCACCGCGTGGAACGTCGCCAGCGCCGACTCCAGGATCGCCGGGGCCAGCAGTTCCGGGTGCGGCGCGCCGCGCAGCCGCCGCAGCACCTCCGGCTGCAGCAGCTCCACCCACACCCGCTGCTTCTCCAGGTGCTTCGCCCACAGCGCCGAGGTGTTCAGCATGATCGTCGAGATGCCCAGCGCGGCCGGATTGGCCACCACCACGCCGACGAAGTCGTCGAGCGCGCCGCGCACCGCCGTCGTCGCGTCCTCCGCCGCGGGCCGGGTCTCCAGCGCGTCCCGCAGCACGACCCCGAACTCCCGCGGATCGCCGATGACGACGTCCTCCTTGGTGGGGAAGTAGCGGAAGAAGCTGCGCGCGGAGATGCCGGCTTCGGCGGCGATCTGGTCGACGGTCGTGGCGTCGAAACCCTTCGCGAGGAACAGCTCCATCGCGACGTCCTCGATCTTCTGGCGGACCGCTCGCCTCGAGATCTCCCGCGTGGAAAGCCGCTCACCCATGACGGGCAGTCTACGGCCCGGCCGCCGGGCGACCTCGCCGCGCGCGGGCCCGGTGCCGCGGTGGACGCCCCTCCGCCCCCCGATCGCGCGGAGGGGAGCCCACCCGGCCCCTCAGTCCCCGGCGGGCGTGAGCGCCATCAGCGGGATGGTCCGCCGGGTGCCGCGCTGGTACTCGGCCATGATCGGGAACGCCGCGACCACCTCGGTGAAGAGCTCGGCCCGCTCGGCGCCGGTGATCTCCTCGGCGCGGACCTCCAGCCGCTCGGTGCCGACCTCGATCACCGCGTCCGGATTCGCCTTCAGGTTGTGGTACCAGGCGGGATGGGTGTCCGCCCCGGCCTTGGAGGCGAACACGAGGTAGCGGCCCTCGCGCTCCAGGTACGCCATCGGGTTGATGCGGGTGGCGCCGCTGCGGGCGCCCCTGTTGTGCAGCAGCAGGATCGGCAGGCCCGCGAAGTCGCCGCCGACCTTCCCACCGGTCGCGCGGAACTCCTCGATGACCGGGGTGTTGAACCGCTCGGCCCATTCGGCCGTGACCGCATTTCCGTCCATTGTGGACACTCCTTTCGGATCAGGCCGCCAGCGCGGGGTAGTCGGTGTAGCCCTGCTCGCCGCCGCCGTAGAAGGTCGCCGCGTCGGGGGCGTTGAACGGTCCGCCCGCGGCCAGCCTCGCGGGCAGGTCCGGGTTCGAGAGGAACAGCGAACCGAAGGTCAGCGCATCGGCCGTCCCGTCCGCCACCAGCGCCAGGTCCTCCGGCCCCGTCGGGCGGCCCGGGGTGTGCGGGTTGAGCAGGAACGCGCCGTCGAACCGGTCCCGCAGCCGCAGCGTCCGCTCCCGGTCCGGACCCTCCAGCACGTGCAGGTAGGCGAGGCCGAGCGGGTTGAGCGCGTCCACCAGCGCCGAGTAGGTCTCGTCCACCGCGTGCTCGGCGGTGTCGTTCGTGCCGGTCCCGGGGGACAGCCGCAGCCCGACGCGGCGCCCGCCGATCTCCGCCGCCGCGGCCCGGGCGACCTCGACGACGAGCCGGATCCGGCCGGCGACCGAACCGCCCCAGCCGTCGGTGCGCAGGTTCACCCCGTCCGCCAGGAACTGGTGCAGCAGGTAGCCGTTGGCGCCGTGCAGCTCCACGCCGTCGAACCCGGCCTCGACCGCGTTGCGGGCGGCGGTGGCGAACTCGGCGACGACCTCGGCGATGCCGTCCTCGGTGAGCTCCACCGGCGTCACCAGGTCCTGCATGCCGGTGGCGGTGAAGATCTGCCCGGCGGCGCGGACCGCGGACGGCGCGACCGGGAGCCTGCCCGGCGGCAGCGCGCTCGGGTGGCTGATCCGGCCGGCGTGCATCAGCTGGGCGAAGATCGCGCCGCCCTCGGCGTGCACCGCGTCGGTGACCTTCCGCCACGCGGCGATCTGCGCATCGCTGTGCAGGCCAGGAGTGTTCGGGTAGCCCTGGCCCTGCTCGGAGGGCTGCACCCCCTCGGTGATGATCAGCCCGGCGGTGGCGCGCTGCCGGTAGTAGGTGGTGGTGGCCTCGTCGGGCAGGGTTCCCGCGGCGCGGCTGCGCGTCATGGGGGCCATCGCGATGCGGTTGCGCAGGCGGGTTCCGGCCAGGTCCAGCGGGTCGAATGCGGTGCTCATGCGGATCGCTCCCGGGTTGCGGACGGTGATTTACCTGTCCGAACAGGTAATTGCGCCGAAAGCTTCCCGCGAGGGCGGATGTGCAGTGCTGGTCACATCTCCCGGTCTGTGTGCGGCTTCGTGGGTTAAGGTGGACAGTTCGATTCACTGCCCGATCAGCCGTCCGGAAGAAGGAGGAACCGGTGGACCCGTGCCGCGCGGAACCCGCAGCAGCGCCGCCGTGCTCCGACGCGGGGCCGCTCAGCTACGCGATCTTCCGGCTCGCCCGGGTGCACCGGATGCTCGCCGGTCAGCTGCTGCGCCGCTGCGGACTGCACCCCGGGCAGGAACTGCTGCTGATGCACCTGTGGGAGACCGGCGCGCAGCGGCAGACCGACCTGATCACCGTGCTCGGCTCCGACTCCGCGACCATGACCCGCACCGTGCAGCGGCTGGAGCGCGCCGGATTCGTGCGCCGCACCCGCAGCGAGCAGGACCGCCGCGCGGTGCTCGTCGAACCCACCGCCGCCGGGCTCGCGCTGCGCGACCGGGTGGAGCGGATGTGGGAGGAGCTCGAACGCGCCACCTGCGGCGAGCTCACCGCCGCCGAGCAGGCCGGGGCCCTCGGCGTGCTGGAACGCCTCGAACGCAACGTCACCGACGTCGCCTGCCCGCTCGCCGCCGAAGAACAAGCCATCGGCACCTGAGCGGCCGTCCCCGCTGCTTCTGCTGCCCGGTGCTGGGGTGGCGGAACCTCGCGGACCGTCTTCGAACCTGCCCGGCGGGTCTTGGCCGTTTCCTGTCAGCGGCGAAGCCGATGAGCAGCGACCACCCGAGCAACCGGCACCGCAGCGGGTTCTCAGCGGCCCCCTCGCGAGGACAGCGTTGTCGCATGTGGCGGAGCCACCTGCGAAAAGCGATCCCGCAGCGAGGGAGCCGCTGAGGTTCCGCCACCCGATCACCACGCAGAACGAGCCGAGAGAGCTCAACTCCGGCAGCGCGTCGTCGAGTACAGGTGGCTGTCCGGGAAGGACGACGCCGTCAGCACCTCGCCGACCACCACCACCGCGGTCCGGGTGATCCCCGCCGCCCGCACCGCCGCCGCGATGTCGCCGAGCGTCCCGCGCAGCACCACCTCGTCGGCGCGGCTCGCCGCGGCCACCACCGCCACCGGGCAGTCCGCGCCGTAGTTCGGCACCAGCTCCGCCACCAGCGACTCGATCCGGTTCACCGCCAGGTGCAGCACCATCGTCGCCCGGCTGAGCCCCAGCGTCGCCAGGTCCTCGCCCACGGGCATCGGCGTCGCCTGCGCGGACGTGCGGGTCAGCACCACGGTCTGGCCGACGCCCGGCACGGTGAACTCGCGCCGCAACGCGGCCGCCGCGGCCGCGAACGCGGGCACCCCGGGCACCACGTCGTAGGGCACCCCGGCCGCGTCCAGGCGGCGCATCTGCTCGGCGACGGCGCTGAACACCGACGGATCACCGGAGTGCAGCCGCGCCACGTCCAGCCCGGCCTCGTGCGCGGCGACGAGCTCGGCGAGGATCGCGTCCAGGTCCAGGTTCGCGGTGTCCACCAGCCGCGCGCCGTCCGGGCAGTGCTCCAGCAGCTCCACCGGCACCAGGCTGCCCGCGTACAGGCACACCGGGGACGCGGCGAGCACGTCCCGGCCGCGCACCGTGATCAGGTCGGCGGCACCCGGACCGGCGCCGATGAAGTGCACCGTCATGCCGTCACCGTCCACTGGGTGATGCGCATCGCGGGCCGCCAGCCGGTGAACCCGCCCACGGGGGAGGCGTGCTCCGCCGCGATCCGCACCAGCTCTCCGCCGCAGCGGGCGTACCAGTCCGCCACCAGGACCTCCGATTCGATCGTCACCGCGTTCACCACGAGCCTGCCGCCCGGTCGCAGCGCGTCCCAGCACCGCTGCAGCACTCCCGGGACCGTCGCGCCGCCGCCGACGAACACCGCGTCGGGTGCTTCCAGGTCGTCCAGCGCGTCGGGCGCGGCACCGACGACCACGTCCAGGCCGGGCACGCCGAGGGTCATCGCGTTCGTCGTGATGCGGGCCGCCCGGTCTTCGCGGTGCTCGACGGCGATCGCGCGGTTCGCCGGGTCGCAGCGCATCCACTCGATCGCGATGCTACCGGCGCCCGCACCCACGTCCCACAGCAGTTCACCGGGCGTCGGGGCCAGCCGGGACACGGTGAGGGCGCGCACGTCCCGCTTCGTCAGCTGCCCGTCGTGCTGGAACGCCTCGTCCGGCAGGCCGGGCGTGCGGGGCCTGCGCTCCGCGTCGTCGTCGGGGGAGCAGTGCACGGCGATCACGTTCAGCGCCGCCACGTCCGGGTGCGGCCAGCGCGCCGCCGTCGCCGCCACCCGCGACTCGCCGGGCCCGCCGAGATCGCCCAGCACCGCCATCGAGCTACCGCCGAAACCGCGCGCCACCAGCAGCGCCGCCACCCGCGCCGGGGTCTGCGCGTCCGAGCTGAGCACCACCAGCCGGCGACCCGGCTGGATCTCCGGGTGCAGCAGTTCGGCGTGCCTGCCCACCAGGCTCACCACCGACACGTCCTGCTGCGCCCAGCCCATCCGGGCGCAGGCCAGTGCCACCGACGACACCTGCGGCAGCACCCGCAGCCGCTCCGCGCCCAGCACCCGCGCCAGGGTGGCGCCGATGCCGTGGAACATCGGATCGCCGCTGGCGAGCACGCAGATCGCGCGGCCCGCGTGCTCCTCGAACAGGCCGGGCAGCGCGGGCAGCATCGGCGACGGCCAGGCCACGAGCTCCGCGGTGCCCGGCGGCAGCAGGTCCAGCTGGCGGCCGCTGCCGAACACGACGTCGGCGGCGGAGATCCGCTGCCGCGCCACCTCGGTCAGGCCGTCCCAGCCGTCCGCTCCGATGCCCACCACGTCGACCGGTTCCCGCTGCTCGCTCACCCCACCACCTCACCACGCGCGGCCGCGGCGAGCGCGATCAGGTGCGCGCGCTTGACCTTGACGCGCGGGTCAGGGGTTAGCGTCCGCGCGCTCCAGCCACGACCGGGAGGAACCCGATGTCCCGCACGTCCCGCGAGGTCCGCCTCGCCGCCCCGCCCGCAGGCCTGCCCACCGCGCAGGACTTCACCGTCGTCGAGACCGACGTCCCCGAACCGGGACCGGGGGAGGTGCTGGTGCGCAACCTCGGCTTCCAGGTGTTCGGCGCGGCCGTCACCACCGCGCTCGGGCAGGACGTGGCGAACTTCCCCGGCCTGCACCCGGGCGGCGTGCCGTTCGGTCCCGCCGTCGGCGAGGTCGTCGCGGGCGGCGGCGCGTTCGCCCCCGGCGACCTGGTCGCGCACGGTGCGGGCTGGCGCGAGTTCGCGGTGCTGCCCGCCGACCGGTGCGCGCCGCTCGGCGACGCGCTGCCCGACCCGCTGCTGCACCTCTCGCACGGCTGGACCGCGCACACCGCGCTGACCCGCGTCGCGCCGGTGCGGCCGGGGGACGTGGTGTTCGTCAGCAACGCGGCCGGGGCCATCGGCTCGCTGGCCGGGCAGGTCGCGCGGCTGCTCGGCGCCGGACGGGTGGTGGGCAGCGTCGGATCCGCGGCGAAGGCCCGGCGGCTCGTCGCCGAACTCGGCTACGACGCCGCCGTGCTGCGCGGAGAACCGCTGGACGCGCAGCTCGCGGCGGCCGCACCGGACGGGCTCGACGTGGTCGTGGACCTCGTCGGCGGCGAGCAGCTGCGAGCCGCGATCCGGGCCGCCCGCCCGCACGCCCGCATCGCCCTCACCGGCGCGCTCACCGCGCAGTACGACGCGGGCGGGCCCGCGCTGCACGCGCCGGTGGAGCTCGACCTCGCCGAGCTGATCCTCAAGAGCGTCCGCGTCGCCGGGTTCCGCGCCGACGACCACCCGGACGCCCTGCCGGAGTGGAACGAGCGGTTCGCGACCTGGATGCGCACCGGGCGGATCGAGTTCCCGCACACCCGGATCAGCGGAATCGACCGGGCCCCGCAGGCGTTGGAGGACGTGCTGGCCGGGCGGCACGTGGGCGCCGTGCTGGTGGAACCCTAGGCCGGACGGCGCGGTACGACGAGCACGAGGAGCGCGGATGCGGATCGGCGACGCGGCGGCAGCGGCGGGCACCACCCCGCGCACCCTCCGGTTCTACGAGCAGCGCGGCCTGCTCGACCCGCCCGAGCGCACCGCCACCGGGCAGCGCACCTACCGGGAGCGGGACGTGGCGCGGGTGCGGATCATCCGGCAGCTGCTCGCGCTCGGCCTCACCGTCGAGGACGTGGCCACGATGGCGGACCACCTGCACCTGATCGAGGGGGATTCGCTGCCGGAGCGCGGAATTCCGCTGGACCTGCCCGGTCAGGAACAGCTGCTGCGTGACGCGACCCGCGTCGCGGGCGACCGCCTCACCGCGCTGGACGCGGAGATCGCCCGCCTCAGCCGCTTCCGCGACCTCCTCGCGGCCTGCCACACCCACGTCGCTCGAACCGGTTGATCGTTCGCCCGCTCGCCTCGCTCGGGGGCGGAACCGCACTGCCTGTTCTCGCTGCTCCTGCCGCGTAGTGGTCAGGTGGCGGAACCTCAGCGGTTTCCTCGCTGCGGGATCGTTTTCACCGGTGGCTCCGCCACAGGCGACAACGCCGTCCTCGCGAGGAAACCGCTGGGAACCCGCTGCGGTGCGAGTTGCTCAGGTGGTCGTCGGCTCAGCGGCTTCGCCGCTGACGGGAAACCGGCCCGCCGGGCAGGTTCAGCGACGGGCGGTCAGCGGTGTTCTCGCCGCGGGAGCCGTGCTCGGTCGGCGGCGACGACGTTCGCGGGAATCCAGCTGCGGAACCGCGGGTGGCCGGGCCGCGGCGTGGACGCCGCCGGAAGGAAGAAGACGTGCGGCCGCGAAGACCGGTGGTGCGATCGGGACGCCGCGTCAGAGGTTGCTGAGCGCCCTCGTGACGGTGATGTCGAGGACGACCCGGTTCGGGTTGGGGCGGGGCGGGCGGCCGTAGCGGGCCTCGGCGCGGGCTTCGGCGTCGGCGCGGAACTCGGGGTCGTCCCGGACCACCGCGACACCCTCCACGGTCGCCCAGCGACGACCGTCCACCTGGCACAGCGCCACCCGGGCACCGGCGGCCCCGGCGGCCCGGACGCGGCGCGCCTTGTGCGAACCGGCCGAGCACAGCACCCGGGCGGTGCCCGCCGCGAGGTCCAGCGTGGAGTTCACCGGCACCACGTGCGGCGTGCCGTCCGGGCGCACCGTCGTCAACGTGGCCACGTGCGGTTCTTCCCAGAACGAACGGAAGTCAGCGCTCGCGGTGGCGAGGTCGACGGTGCGCGAGGACGCCACGATCAGCCCGCCCAGGACTGCCGGGAGCGCTGCGGGCGCTGCCCGCCGCGGCCGTTCGGGCCGCCGCGCCTGCTCCGGTCGCCGCCGCGCTGCTCGTCGAACGACGGGCGGCCGCGCTGGTCGCCGCGGGCCGGGCGGTCCTCGCGGGCCGGACGTCCCTGGCCCTCGCGGCCGCGGCCCTGGCCGTCACCACGCGGCGGGCGCGGCCCGCCCTGCCTGCGGCCGCCGCCCTTCGGGCCGCCGCTGCGCGGGGTGTCCTTGCGCGGTTCGACGACCGCGACACCGCTGGGTTCGCGGGCGCCGGTCAGCCGCACCAGTTCCGCGTCCTGCGGGGAGATCTTCGTGGTCGTCGCGTTCACCCCGGCCTTCGAGGCCATCTGCTGGAAGGCGCGCTTCTGGTCGTCGGTCACGATCGTCACCACGGTGCCGGTGGCGCCCGCCCGGGCGGTGCGGCCCGCGCGGTGCAGGTAGTCCTTCGGGTCCGCAGGCGGTTCCACGTGCACGACGAGGCTCACGTCGTCGACGTGGATGCCGCGGGCCGCGACGTTGGTGGCGACCAGCGTTTCGGTGGTGCCCGCGCGGAACTCGTCGAGGATGCGGGTCCGCGCGTTCTGCGCCTTGCCGCCGTGCAGCGCGCCCGCGCGCACCCCGGAGGCGCGCAGCTTCTTCGTCAGCCGGTCGGCGTGGTGCTTGGTCCGCACGAACATGATGGTGCGGCCGTCGCGGGCGGCGATGCGAGAGAGCACCGAGAGCTTCTCCTCCGCGGACACCAGGAACTGGTGGTGGTCCATGCTGTCCACGCTGGCCGCGGGCGGCGCCAGCGAGTGCACCACCGGGTCGCTCATGTACTCGCGCACCAGCTTGTCCACGTCCCCGTCGAGCGTCGCGGAGAACAGCAGCCGCTGGCCGTCGGCCGGGATCAGGTCGAGGATCTCGCGGACCTGCGGGAGGAAGCCCATGTCGGCCATCTGGTCGGCCTCGTCCAGCGCGGTGCGCTCCACCTCGGACAGCACGCAGGTGCCCTGCCGCACGTGGTCGGACAACCGGCCGGGGGTGGCGACGAGCACGTCGACGCCGCGGCGCAGCGTGTCGGCCTGGCGGTTGAACGGCATGCCGCCGACGACCTCGCGCACGTACAGGCCCAGCGACTTCGCCAGCGGCTTGAGCGCGGTGGTGACCTGCGTCGCGAGTTCGCGGGTGGGCACCAGCACCAGGCCGCGCGGGTGCAGCGGGCGGGCGCTGCCGCGCTGCAGCGCCAGCAGCGGCAGGCCGAACGCGAGGGTCTTGCCGGACCCGGTCTGGCCGCGGCCGAGCACGTCGCGGCCGCTGAGCGCGTCCGGGATGGTGGCCGCCTGGATCGGGAACGCCTCTTCCAGCCCGGCCTCGGCGAGGGCGGCCACCAGCTTCTGCGGCAGGCCCAGCGAGTCGAACGGCGCCGGGTCGACCGCGGTCACGCCGACCTGGTCGAACAGGCTCGGAGCGGGTGCCGCGGCGGGCTTGGAGCCGCGACGGCGGGGCCGCCGGGAGCGGGCGGCGGGGGACGAGTCAGGACGCACTGCGAACCTCCGGGAACTGGCACGTCTCGGGGAGGTAGCGCGGTCGTGCGCTGATCACAAGGACGAGCCCGGCGCAACGACGGCGCCGCTGGTGGATGGCGGAGCACCGGAACCGGGGAGGACCGATCGGTTGCGAGGTCCTGCTTCACCCGCCGGGATCGTCCCGTGCGAGCGGTTGTCCAGTGCGGTCGCAGTCTACCCGATGTGGTCATGGAACCGGCCGAGCGGGGCGCCTTTTCAAGATCAACTAGCGTTGCGGGGCGTGCCGGTGCGGCAGCGCTCGGTGAGCGCTCCGGTGGTCGGCGGACGGGTGATCAGGCGGGGACGACCACGCACAGCGCCCGCTCGGACTCCTGCTCCACCCGCATCCCGGCGCCGCGGGCCAGCCGCAGCACGCCGTCCACATCGGCCGGTTCGTCCGCGGCGGCCGCCAGCACCCGCGCCAGCCGTCCCTTGTGGGACTTGTTGTGGTGGCTGACGACCTTGCGCTTCCCGTCCGCCGATTCCGACAGCACCCGCACCGACACCGCGCCCGGCACTCGCGCCAGCTCCGCGTAGGCGCCCGAGCGCAGGTCCACCACGAACTCGTCCGAGCCCTGCAGCACCGGTTCCAGCACCGGCCGCCACACCGTGCGCAGCCCGCCGAGCCCGGGCAGCGCGCTCCCGCCCGACAACCGGTACGCGGGAATCCGGTCCGAGCCGCGCACCAGCCCGAACAGCGCCGACGCCACCGCCAGCCGGGCGTCCGCCCGGGACCGCTCCGGCGCGGCCAGCGACCGCACGTCCAGCGCGTCGAACAGCACTCCCGTGTAGCGCTCCAGGCCCGGCGCCGTCGGCGAGTCGAACAGCGCCGCGTTGCGCTCCACCTCGCCGGTCTGCCGCGCGGAGATGCCCAGTGCCGACAGGCTCGCGGGCACGTCCGCCGCCAGCGAGCGCAGCGCCTCCGCCAGCTTCCGCCGCGTCGGTGTCAGCTCCGGATGAGCGAGCGCGTCCAGCTCCAGCGGCGGCCCGTCGCCGCCGGCGGCCTTGGTCTCGGAAGGGGGCAGCAGCACCAGCACGGTCGGCCAGCGTAGTGAACCCGCGCCCGGCGCCGAGCACCGCACCGCACCGGTAATCCGCTGGCAGCACCCCCGGTAGCTGCCGATACCCTCGACGGATCGCCGCACCCCACCGACCAGCACGAGGAGCCCCCGCCGTGATCACGAGGATGTCGACGTTGTTCTTGCGAACCCTTCGCGAGGATCCGGCCGACGCCGAGGTGCCGAGCCACAAGCTGCTCGTGCGCGCCGGGTACGTGCGCCGCGCCGCCCCGGGCGTCTACTCGTGGCTGCCGCTGGGCCTGCGGGTGCTGCGCAGCGTCGAAGAGGTCGTGCGCCAGGAGATGGACGCCATCGGCGCGCAGGAGATCCACTTCCCCGCGCTGCTGCCGCGGGAGCCCTACGAGCAGTCGAACCGGTGGACCGAGTACGGCCCGCTGCTGTTCCGCCTCAAGGACCGCAAGGGCGCCGACTACCTGCTGGGGCCGACGCACGAAGAGCTGTTCACCCTCACCGTCAAGGGCGAGTACAACTCGTACAAGGACTACCCGGTCATGCTGTACCAAGTGCAGACCAAGTACCGGGACGAGGAGCGCCCCCGGGCGGGCATCCTGCGCGGGCGCGAGTTCGTCATGAAGGACTCGTACTCCTTCGACCTCGACGACGAGGGCCTGGAGAACTCGTACCGGCTGCACCGGGACGCCTACGTCCGGATCTTCGACCGGCTCGGCCTGCGCTACGTGATCGTCGCCGCCACCTCCGGCGCGATGGGCGGCTCCGCCTCCGAGGAGTTCCTCGCGGAGAGCCCCACCGGCGAGGACACCTTCGTGCGCAGCACCGAATCCGGCTACGCCGCGAACGTCGAGGCCGTCGTCACCCCGGTTCCCGAGGCCGAGTCCATCGAGGACAAGCCCGCCGCGCAGGTGCACCACACGCCCGGCACGCCGACCATCGAGACCCTCGTCGACCACCTCAACGGCGCCGGGCTCGGCCGCGAGTTCACCGCCGCCGACACCCTGAAGAACGTGCTGGTCAAGACCCGCGAACCGGGTGCCGAGAAGTGGCAGCTGCTGGCCATCGCGGTCCCCGGCGACCGCGAGGTCGACTTCAAGCGCCTCGAAGCCGCCGTGGAACCCGCCGAGGTCGCGCTGCTCGACGAGGCCGACTTCGCCGCGAACCCGTTCCTGGTGAAGGGCTACATCGGCCCGAAGGCGTTGCAGGACAACGGGATCCGCTTCCTCGCCGACCCGCGCATCGTGCCCGGCACCGCGTGGGTGACCGGCGCCGACCAGGCCGACCACCACGTGGTGGACCTGGTGTGCGGCCGCGACTTCACCCCGGACGGCACCATCGAGGCCGCCGAGGTCCGCGAAGGCGACCTCGCCCCCGACGGTGGCGGCACCCTCGTCGCGGCCCGCGGCATCGAGATCGGGCACATCTTCCAGCTGGGCCGCAAGTACGCGGACGCGTTCGGGCTGGACGCGCTCGGCCAGGACGGCAAGCCGAAGCGGATCACGATGGGCTCATACGGCATCGGCGTGTCCCGCCTCGTCGCCGCCATCGCCGAGCAGAGCCACGACGAGCTCGGCCTGGTGTGGCCGCGCGTGATCGCCCCCGCCGACGTGCACGTGGTCATCGCGGGCAAGGACGAGACCGTTCGCGAAGGCGGCGAGCGGCTGGCCGCGGAGCTCGACCAGGCCGGGGTGCGGGTGCTGCTGGACGACCGCACCTCCTCGCCGGGCGTGAAGTTCGCGGACGCCGAACTCGTCGGCGTGCCCACGATCCTCGTCGTCGGCAAGGGGCTCGCGAAGGGCGTCGTCGAGGTCAAGGACCGCGCCACCGGCGAGCGCGCGGAGATCGACGTGGACAAGGCCGTCGAGCACCTCGTCACCCTCGTCCGCAGCTGACCCCCGCCAGGTGAACGGCCCACCAGCCCGCGGGCAGGTGGGCCGTTCACCTGCGGCGGAGCTTCCGGAGCGCGACGAGCAGGGGCGGCGCGAGCACCGCGGGGAGGACCAGCGCCGGGTGCGTGGTGAACTCCCGCAGCACCGCGGCGGCGTAGCCGAGCACGGCGGCGAGCAGCACGAGGTCCGCCCACCGCAGCCACGCCGGTAGCGGAACCGCGGTGCCGCGGAGGACGCCGCGCGCCGCGTTGAGCAGCAGCAGCGGTACCGCCACCGACCAGCACGCCCACCCCGCCGCCGAACCGTGCCCGTAGCGGGCCAGCACCGGCTGGACGACGAGCAGCACCAGCAGCGCCAGCGCCGGGGCGGGCAGGAACTTCAGGGCCGCGCGCAGCCGCGGTCTCGGCGCGGAGGCCACCGGGAACTCGGCCGATTCGCGGTCGCGGTCCGATTCGCGGTCTCGGGCTGCCCCGCCTTCCTGGGCTGCCTCGCGGTCGCGGACCGATTCGCGTCCCCGGGCTGATTCCTGGTCTCGGGCTGCCCCGCGTTCTCGGGCTGATTCGCGGTCTTCGGCTCCGCGTTCCTGAGCCGATCCGCGTTCCCGAGCGAGTTCGCGTTCCTGGGTCGGCTCGGTTTCCGGGGTCGTTTCGGGAGTCCGGGTCGGCTCGGTTTCCGGGGTCGTTTCGAGAGCCCGGGCCGGCTTGCGTCCGGGGGCCGTTTCGGAACCCCGGGTCGACTCCCGTCCCGGGACCGATTCGGAACCCCGGGTCGGCTCGGGCTCGGGGGCCGCTTCGGGTTCGGGGACCGTTTCGGAACCCCGGGCCGGCTCGGGTCCGGGAACCGACTCGGGTGCCCGGTCCGGTTCGGGCGCGGGGGCAGGTCCGGGTTCCCGCGCCGACCCCGTTTCCGGCACCGCCCCGGGCCCTGCGGCGGCCCGCTCCGCCGCCCCGTCGCGCAGCCGCGCGGCCAGTTGCTCGGCCCGCCGGTGGTCGCCCGCGTCCCGGTACAGCCGCGCGCACCGCTCGTAGTCCCGCCGGGCCGCCGCGGCATCGCCGTTCGCGGCATGCAGGTCCGCCAGGTGGTGCAGCGCGGTCGCGGCGCGGTGCGGGAACCCGTGCTGCCGGGCCGAATCCAGCGCCGCCCGGTGCTGCCGCGCGGCGCCCTCGACGTCGCCGCGCCGCGCCAGCACCGCGCCCAGCTCGTTCGCGGCGAGCTCGACCTGCTCCGCGCACCCGTGCTCGGCCGCCAGTTCGCGCGCCGACCCGTACCGGCGCGCCGCCTCGTCGAGGTCGCCGCCGAGCAGCGCGACCCGCCCCAGCCCGCGCCGCGCCGCGCACTGCCCGGGCACGTCCCCGTCGCGGCGGGCCCGGTCCAGCAACCACCGGTACTGCTCCACCGCCGCCTCGTGCTCGCCCGCTTCGGCCGCGAGCCGCGCGAAGGTCGCGAGGAACGGCACCGGGAGCTCGTCGAGCGCGCGGGCCAGCTTGCCCGCTTCCCGGAGGGACCGGGCCGCCGCGGCGTGCCGACCGGCCGCGAGGTGCGCTTCGCACAGCACCAGCAGTGCCCGCAGCTCCGCGTCCCGGTCACCGAGGACCTGGGCCGCGCGCACCATCGGCACCGCCACCCGCACCGCTTCGGCCGCGCGCCCGGTCCGCTCGCAGCGGGCGACGAGCGCGGCGGCGATGCGCAGCGCAGCCCGGGCCGTCCGCACCTCCTCGGTGCCCGTTTCCGCTGCTCCCGAGCCCGCCGCGCCCATGCCTGCGCCTGCCGTGCCCGGGCCCGCCGCGCCCACCTCCGGGGAGCCGGGCTCGGCCGACCACGCACCGGCCGCGGCCCGCAGCCCCGCCAGCAGCGCCTCGTGCTCGTCGTGCAGCGTCCGCAGCGCCGCGCCGATCCGCGCCGCGCTCGCGTCCGCACCCGGCAGCAGCGGCGCCACCGCCGCGTCGGCGATCTCGGCGCAGCGCTCGGCGAACCGCAGCGCGAGCGACCGGCGCCGCGCGGCGGGCAGCGCCGTGAAGGACTCGGCCGCGCACTCGCCGGTGAGGTCGTGGAACGCGCCCCCGTGCGTGCGCGGCTCCAGCAGGTGCGCGGACCCCAGCCGGTCCAGCAGCAGCCGCGCGAGCCGCGGATCGGGCTCGTCCAGCAGCGGCGCCACCCGGTCCGCGGTGAACGTGAGCCGCGGCAGCATCCCGAGCCGGTCGAACAGCTCCGCCGCCCGCTGGTCCACCCGCTCCGGCGACCGCCGCAGCGCCGCCACCGACAGCGCCACCGCCGAGCGCACCCTCTCCAGCACCGACAACCGGTGCGGCGAGTCCAGGTCGGCGGCGACCACCCGCGGTTCCCGCCGCGGATCACCCCGCAGCACGTCGCCGACGACCCGCAGCGCCAGCGGCAGGTGCCCGCAGCGCTCCGCGACCTGCCGCAGCTCGTCCCGCCGCCGCGCGCGCGGATCCGCGGGATCGCCCCGGACGATCTCGCGCCGCAGCAGTTCCACCGAGGCCGCCGCGGGCAGCGCGGCCAACCGGACCACCGCCGCGTCCACGTCGAGCTGGTCCCGCGAGGTGAGCAGCACCCCGTGCACCGCGTCGGTCGGCAGCAGCTCGCGCACGTCCCACCGCGGCCCCACGTCGTCCAGCACCAGCAGCAGCGGCAGCTCCGCGCGGGCGAACTCGGCGAACCGGCGGCGGACCAGCTCCGGTCCGCCCGTCGGCCCGCCCGGCACCTGCAACAGCGCTTGCAGTTCCGCCGCGGCCTCCCGGAGCCCGAACTCGCCGTGCGCCGCGTAGCCGTGGCAGGCCAGGAACACGACCCCGCCGGGATGGGCGTCGCGCAGCCGGTCCGCCGCCGCGATCGCGAGCGCGCTCTTGCCGCAGCCGCCCATGCCCACCAGCAGCCGCACCGGGTTCGCCGCGCCGAGCACCGCGTCGAGCTCCGCTTCCCGCCCGGTCAGCGGCCCGGCCGCGCGCGGCAGCGTGGAACCCAGCGGCCGCGGCGCGGGAGTGGGGTCGGAGAAGTGCACGTCGCCGAAGATCTGCCCGGCCTGCACCACGATGCCCTCGTTGCCCCGCACGGTGTTCTCCGCCCGGACCCCGTGCCGATGCCGCTCCCCGCCCATCACCCACGTATAGCGCAGGAGATCACCCGCGGACACCGCATCCGCGCGGATCGATCAGCCCTGGACGGCCTTGAGGACGGCGGCGGTGTCGGTGAGGTCGGGGAGGACGACGTGGGCGCCCGCGTCCCGCAGCTCCCGCTCGTCGCTGCGGCCGGTGGCCACGCCGATCGCGATCGCGCCGTGGTGCAGCGCGCCGACCACGTCGCGCGGGGTGTCGCCGACGACGACCACCGACTGCGGGGCGAACTCGGCGCCGTGCTTGGCGGCGGCCTTGCCGACGGCCGCGCTGATCAGGTCGTGCCGGTGCGGGGAGTCGGCGCCGAACCCGCCGATGTCGAAGTCCACGTGCCGGTGCAGCCCGAACGCGTCGAGCTTGTGGAAGGCGACCTCGGGGAGGTTGCCGGTGACGAGGCTCTGCACCACGCCGGGCGCCTCGGCCAAGGCCGCCAGCGCCTCCGCGGCCCCGGGCATCGCGCTGCCGCGCAGCGACAGCGAGTCCAGATCGGCCAGCACCACCTCGGTGAGCGTGCGGAACATGGCGCGCACGGTGTCGTCCGCGGCGTCGATGCCGTGCGCGGCCAGCACCTCGCCGGTGATCGCCAGCTCGGTCTTGCCCGCCATGTCCGGCACGTGCCGCAGCGACGTCCCGGTCACCTCGGCGAGGGTGCGCCGGTACCAGTCGACGCCGATGCCGCGGGCGTCGATCAGCGTCAGGTCCACGTCCCACAGCACGAGTCGGGCGGTCATCGCACCATCGTGGCACGCGGACCCGCGACCATGATCAAGATGTGAGCCATCTCCGCACGATCCGGTTTCACCCGAAGAGGTGGCATCAGCCTGCGAGGAAGCTCAGCCGGACCCGCCGCACCGGGTTGTCCACGTTCGTGTCCACCAGGCACACCGACTGCCAGGTGCCCAGCGCCATCCGCCCGTCCAGCACCGGCACCGTCGCGTACGGCGGCACCAGCGCGGGCAGCACGTGATCGCGCCCGTGCCCCGGCGAACCGTGCCGGTGCCGCCACCGGCGGTCCGCGGGCAGCAGCTCCCGCAGCTGGGCCAGCAGGTCGTCGTCGCTGCCCGCGCCGGTCTCGATCACCGCGAGGCCCGCCGTCGCGTGCGGCACCCACACGTTCAGCAGCCCGTCCCCGGCACCCGCCGACCGCAGGAACCGGTCGCACTCGGCGCCCAGGTCGTAGACCACCTCGACGGACCCGGTCCGGATCTCCACTTCCTCACTCCACATACCGCCACCGTAGAGCTCACTGGTTCGGCTGCTCGGCTCCTGTTGCTCAGAACTCGGGTGGCGGAACCTCAGCGGGATTCTCGCTGCGGGATCGATTTCACCGGTGGCTCCGCCACAGGAGAAATCGCTGTCCTCGCGAGAATCCCGCTGAGAACCCGCTGCGGTGCCGGGTGCTCTGGTGGTCGCTGCTCAGCGGCTGCGCCGCTGACCGGAGAACGGCATGGCGGGGCGGGGTGGGCTGGCGCGGGTTCTCGTGCGGGCCTGGTCCGGTGCTGGCGCGGGCGGGGTGCCGTGGACGAGGATCGGGGGATGCGCACCGCCTTCGGCCTCCGGTTCGACGTTCCCGACGGATACCTGAACACCGCGAGCATCGGGGTTCCGTCCACCGGCACCGTCGACGCCGTCACCGCCGCCGTCGCCACCTGGGGAGCGGGCGGTGCCCGCCCCACCGACTTCGACGCCGACACCGACGCCGGCCGGGACCTGTTCGCCCGGCTCGTCGGCGTGCCCGCCGACCGGGTCGCCGTCGGCGCCACCGTTTCCCAGCTCGTCGGCATCATCGCCGCCGACCTGCCGGACCGGGCGCGCGTGCTGGTCGCGGAGGACGAGTTCACCAGCGTCAGCTTCCCGTTCGCCGCGCAAGCCGACCGCGGCGTGCAGGTCGACGAGGTCCCGCTCGCAGCGATCCCGGACAAGGCCGCCGACTACGACCTGGTGGCGGTGAGCGTCGTGCAGTCCGCCGACGGCGCCGTCGTCGACCTCGACGCGCTCCGCGAAGCCGTGCAGGGCCGCTCGACCCGGGTGCTGCTGGACACCACCCAGGCCGCGGGCTGGCTGCCGATGCGGCTCGACTGGGCCGACCACGTCGTCGGCACCGGC
Source organism: Saccharopolyspora sp. NPDC047091 (assembly GCF_040643635.1). NCBI lineage: Bacteria > Bacillati > Actinomycetota > Actinomycetes > Pseudonocardiales > Pseudonocardiaceae > Saccharopolyspora > Saccharopolyspora sp. NPDC047091. The sequence continues at coordinate 4,228 of NZ_JBEYUS010000023.1, read as the reverse complement.
TACAAGTGGCTGCTCGCGCCGCGCGGATCGTCCTGGCTCGCCCAGCACCCGGACGCGCCCGCGCCGCGGGCGAGCCACGCCAACTGGTACGCCGGTGGTGGCATGGACAGCATCTACGGGCTCCCGCTGAAGCAGGCCCCGGGCGGGCGCGGGCTCGACCTGTCGCCGGTGTGGCTGGCCCAGGTCGGTGCCGCCGCCTCGATGCGGGAGCTCGCCGCCCTCGACCTCGAACAGGTGCGGGACCACTGCACCGGCCTGGCGAACCGGGTGCGCGCCGAACTCGGACTCGCCCCCGCGGGCTCGCCGATCGTCGCGGTGCCCGGCGACGATGTCGCCCGCAAGCTCGCCGAGGCGGGCATCGCGTCCGCCGCCCGCGCGGGCAAGGCGCGGCTCGCGTTCCACCTGTACAACACCGACGCCGACGTCGACCTGGTGCTCGGTGCGCTGCGCGGCTGAGCAGCCCGAACGTCTTCGCTGCGCACGTGCTGTTCTGCGCGCGATCCGCAACCGCTACCGTTAGTGCCCGTGCCGGACCCCCAAGGTGCACCCGAAGAGATGACAGGCTCGCCGCAGAACGCGCAGCGAGCTGACACTGCGCCACTCCAGCGCGACAACTCCCTGGTGAACCAAGAGCACCGCAGCGCCAGCCCCGCCGACTTCAGCCCGGACACCCTGGGCGGACCCGGCGAGACGACCCGCCCCGCGTTCCAGCAGCCGTCGGCCCAGCAGCCGCACGGCCAGCCGCCCGCGCAGCAGCCCGGCGGTGGTCCCAGCACGCCCGGCTACGGCCAGCCCCAGCAGAACCAGGCGCAGCAGAGTCAGCCGCAGCAGGGCCAGAACCAGGCGGCGCAGACCCAGATCGCGCACCAGCAGGCCTACCCGCAGCACTACCAGGGCTGGGGCGGGCAGCAGCAGTACGCGCAGCACCCCGGCCAGCAGCAGTACCCGCAGCAGGGCTACGGCCAGCAGAACCCGGGCCAGCAGAGCGCCGGACACCAGAACCCGGGCCAGCAGCACCCCGGACAGCAGAACGCTCCGCAGCAGAGCGCCGCGCAGCACAACCCCGGGCAGCACAACCCGGCGCAGCAGAACCCGGCCTACCCCGGGCCGCAGGGCGGCGACATCAACCAGCGCGCCTACCCCTCCACCAGCAGGCAGGAAGCCGTCCGGCCCGAACCGGCGGCGCGCGCGGGAGGCGGCCTCCTCGCAGGCACCTCCATCACGCCCTCCGGCTGGCTGCTGCGCGGCCTCGTGCTGTTCGGCGTCGCCGTCGTCTCCGGCCTGCTCTGGCTGCTGATCAAGCCGTCCTCCGGCGACGACCAGGCGGCCGACCCGCCCGCGCCCGCCCCGCAGACCCAGAACCCGTTCCACCTCGAACTCCGCGAAGAGGGCCAGCAGGGCTGCGCCAACGTCTCCACCGGCCGGATCAAGGCGTTCTTCAACGAGCACAGCTGCGAACACCTCACCCGGGCGCTCTACACCACCGACCTCCCGGACGGGCAGCGCGTCCTGACCTCCGTGGTCACCGTGCGGCTCGCCGACGCCGCCAGCGCCGCGCAGCTCAACCAGCTCGTCACCCAGGACAACACCGGCAACGTGATGGACCTGGTCTCCGCGGGCCGCGACCTGCCCGACGACTTCCCCGGGCTCAGCAGCGACGTCGGCTACCACTCCGAGCAGCAGGACCGGCTCGTCGTCGTCGGCGAATCCGGGTACTTCGGCAAGCCCGACAACTTCGAGGACCAGCAGCTCACCGACGTGACCAAGGACGCGGTCCGGTTGGGCTGGCCGCAGGACAGCGGCTGATCCGTCCCGCTCCGGTGGTGGAACCTCGGCCGCCCCTCGCCGCGGGATCGTCGTCGCCGGTGGCTTCCGCCACCCGTGCCGGCGCCGTCCTCGCGAGGGGGCCGCTGAGAACCCGGGGGGTCGGCCCAGCGGCTGCCGGGATCGCCGGCCCCGCCCTCGTCAGGGCTTGCCGGGCTGGGCTTCCGCGGCGGGGTTCTGGCCGATGGTGATGCGCCAGCGGGTGGCGCGGGTGGCGGCCGTGGTCAGGGCGGTGAGCGCCAGCCGCCGCACCGCCGGGTCCACCTCGTCCGGCTCGGTGTTCTCCAGCACCGAGCGCCAGCCGATCTGGCACTCCCGCTCGGCCACGACGAGCGCGCGGATCGCCGAGCCCTCGTCGGACACCCGCTCCGGCAGCGAATAGGCGGGCGCGGCGGCCGGGGGAGTGGCGCCGGTGGCCCTGATCAGGCGCTGCGCCTCGTCCCGGTGCCCCTCGTGCACCCCGGTGGCCTCCGCGACGGCCGCCTGCACCTGCGGGCGGGTCACGAACGCGGTCACCAGCTCGTAGGTCCACACCGCGGCGTTCTCCGCGTCCAGCGCCGCGTCCACGGCGGTTCCGGCCTCGTCCGGCAGTTCTCGGCTCATGCCAGTACCTCCGCCAAGCTCGCGCAGCTCGCCGAGATCGATCCGGTCAGCCCCGCCCGGTAGCCGGGCAGGGTCGGGCACAGCTTCCCCGCGGCCTGCTCCGCCACGGCCAGCGCCTGCTTCAGCGCCGCCTGCGCCTCGGGAGCCGAGGCGGGCACCTGCGGGGCCGGGGTCCGGTGCTCGCGGGGCTCGTCCGGCGGGTCGAGGCGGTCGATCTCCTGCTGCAGCAGCCGCGCGTGCTCGGCGCGGATCTCCGCCATCGCGCCCGCCTCCGCCCCCAGGGCGGGATGGCTGCGCGCGACGCCCTGCGCCAGCGCCGCGTCCGACCGGGCGCCGTCCGCCAGCGCCGCCAGCGGATCCGGCGCGTCCTCGCCGCCGGCGCACGCGGTGGTCACCGCGGCCACCGCGGGCAAGGCCGCCAGCAGCCGCAACACCGCGCGCCGTCCGACACGCGCTGGCCCGTTCGAGTGACGGGAGGGGAGGGGTGCTCGCACGCTGATCCATCCTGCCAGGCAGGCCCCCGACCGCCGCGCTGGGCCGGACGGAGGCCACGCCGCGCCGTGCCTGGAACCGACCAGATAAGCTGGACGACCGCGGCCCGCGCGCCCAGCGCCGGACGTGGGTTTCGCGAGTCCGGCCGAAGGCGGCGCCGCCCGAACCGGGCGTCGCCGGACCGCCCGGCCCGATCACCTCCGAAGTGACCCGATCATCCCCGAATCTAGGAGTGCCAACGTGTCCAGCCCGCCGCGCGATGAGTCCGTCGCGCTGCTGGAGCCCGTCGTCGCCGACGCCGTGTCCCAAGCCGGTTTCGACCTCGAGGAGCTCGACGTGCAGCAGGCTGGCAGACGCCGCCTGGTGAAGGTCGTCGTGGACTCCGACGACGGGGTGGGTCTCGACGAGATCTCCGAGCTGAGCCGAGCCGTCTCGCAAGTGCTGGACGCGCACGAGCACGTGCTCGCCGGGGCGTACACCTTGGAGGTGACCTCGCCCGGCACCGACCGGCCGTTGACCAGGCCCCGGCACTGGCGCCGCGCCCGGCACCGGCTGGTCAAGATCAAGCTCTCCGGCGGCGGCGACCTGACCGCGCGCGTCGGAGCCGCCGACGACGAAAGCGTGCAGGTGCTGGCCGACCAGCAGATCCGCACGCTGGCCTACCGCGACATCGAGCGCGCGGTGGTCGAGGTGGAATTCCAGCAGCCACCGGCGCAGGACCTCGTCCTGCTCAAGCGGGCGGCCGACGGCCCGGAAGGCGACGACCGGGAAGACACGGAGGAGTCGAGGTGAACGTCGACATCGCCGCGCTGCGCGCGATCGAACGCGACAAGGACATCCCGTTCGAGACGGTCCTGGAAGCGATCGAATCAGCGCTGCTGACGGCATACCGGCACACCGAGGGGCACCAGCAGCACGCCCGGGTGGAAGTGGACCGCAAGACCGGCGTGGTGCGGGTGCTCGCGCACACCCTCGACGCCGAGGGCGGGGTCGAGGAGGAGTGGGACGACACGCCCGAAGGCTTCGGGCGGATCGCGGCGACCACCGCGCGCCAGGTCATCCTGCAGCGGCTGCGCGACGCCGAGCACGAGCGCACCTTCGGCGAGTTCTCCACCAAGGAGGGCGAGATCCTCGGCGGCGTCGTGCAGCGCGACGCGAAGGCCAACTCGCGCGGCATGGTCGTCGTGCAGGTCGGGGACAGCGAAGGCGTCATCCCCGCCGCCGAGCAGGTGCCGGGTGAGCGCTACGAGCACGGCATGCGCGTCAAGTGCTACGTCGTCGGCGTCTCCCGCAGCGCCCGCGGCCCGCA
>NZ_JBEYUS010000022.1:0-80274 GCF_040643635.1 Saccharopolyspora sp. NPDC047091 | reverse complement strand
GCTACGCCTCCTGGCTGGCGATGCCCACCGAGGCGACCGCGGACACCTCCGACGAGGACCCGGACGAGGTCGTCCTGATGCCGATGGTGCTGCGCATCGAACGCGGCACCCCGCCGGGCCGGACCGCGCTGCTGGAGGCCGCGGCCGCCGCGGCGCTCGCGGTGTGCCTGGACGAGCGGACCGAGCCGGGCGGGGAGTGGCACGAGCCGTTGCACCGCTGGACGTCGGGCCGCATCCGCAAGGTGTCCCGGCGGGCTCGCGGCGCGCACTGGGCCGCGGTGCAGGACCTGCCGGGCCGCACCGCGGAGGTGGACGGTGCCCAGGTGCGCGCGTTCCTGCCGTCGCGGGTCGCCGACATGCCGCGGGAGCTCACCCGGCTGCAGATCTCCGGCAGCGAACTGGACGCCGACGAGCCGGGGCCGCCCCGTCCGGACGCACCGGTGCTCTGGTTGAACCCGCACGTCCCGATGAGCGCGGGGAAGTCCGCCGCGCAGGTCGGGCACGCCACCATGTTCCTGGCCGCGCTGCTGCACGGCGAGGGCCGCGACGACGAGGTGGCGCGCTGGTCGGCGGCGGACCTGCCCTGCTCGGTGCGCACCGCCGATCCGGCTACCTGGGCGCGGTTGCTGCCCGGCGACGACGCGGAGACCGCGTGGCGCCGCGACGGGGTGGCGGCGGTCCGGGACGCGGGGTTCACCGAGGTCGATCCGGGCACCGTGACGGTGCTCGCGCAGTGGCGCTGACGAGCGGACCAGTGGTCGCCGCCCCGGCCTCGTTGGGATCTCGCGCGCCGACGTGACGAGAACTCCTTGCGCCGCAACGGATTCCTGCTGGACCTTTGGTCCTCGGCCAAACGCTTGCTAGGGTCGAGAGGTCGATCTCCACCAGGCTCTTTCCACGCAACGCCGCGGGAGAGGGGAAATCCGTGCGACACGGCATCGTGCTGTTCACCAGCGATCGCGGGATCACGCCGGGCGACGCCGCGGAGGCGGCCGAGCAGGCCGGTTTCGACACCTTCTACGTCCCCGAGCACACCCACATCCCGATCAAGCGCACCGCCGCGCATCCCGGCACGGGCGGCGCGGAGCTGCCCGACGACCGCTACCTGCGCACCCTCGACCCGTGGGTGAGCCTGAGCGCCGCGGCCGCGCGCACCACCCGGATCGAACTGGCCACGGCCGTGGCGCTGCCGGTCGAATCCGACCCCATCACGCTCGCCAAGACGATCGCCTCCCTCGACCTGCTCTCCGCCGGCCGGGTGGTGCTGGGCGCCGGGTTCGGCTGGAACACCGACGAGCTCGCCGACCACCACGTGCCCGCGCACCGGCGCCGGGCCGCGCTGCGCGAACACCTGGCGGCGATGCGCGCGCTGTGGACCGAGGACGAAGCCTCCTACTCCGGCGAATTCGTGCGCTTCGGACCGTCCTGGGCGTACCCGAAGCCGTCCCGCATCCCGGTGCTGATCGGGGCGGGCGCCGGGCCGAAGACCTTCGCCTGGATCGCCGCGCACGCCGACGGCTGGATCACCACGCCCGCCGACACCGACGTGGCCGGGGGAGCGGACCGGCTGCGGACGGCCTGGGCAGAAGCGGGGCGGACGGGCGAACCGGAGATCCGCGTGCTGGCCACCCGGAAGCCCGCACCGGACCTGCTCGCGGAGTGGGCCGACTGCGGTGTCACCGAAGCGATCTGGGGACTGCCCGACGCTTCCCCCGACGACGTGCGGGCCTACCTGGCACGGCACGCCGAACGGCTCGGCGTCACCGCACCCGCCTGACCCGGCCGGCCGAACCGGAACCACCCGCCGCCACTCGGGAAACGGTCCGCTAGTCGTCGCCGACCCCGCGCGCGGCGAGGGCCTCGCCCAGCTCGTCGGAGTGGCGCAGCGTGCGCACCAGGAACGGGACGGCGAACGCGCTCGGCGACCGGTCCGCGTTCCGGGCCCGCTGCGCCTCCCGCGTCTCCGCGGCGATGATCGACAGCGCGGCGACGGCCTGCAAAGTCAACCCCACCAGCAAGCCCACCCGCTCCGGGCGCACGCCGACCCGCCGCAACGGCGACAACCCGCGCTCCACCGCCGACACCAGGTCGTCGACCCGCGTGGTCAACGTGAACAGGTTCGCCGCCGCGATCGCCGCCAGCAGCCGCAACGTCACCACCCCGGCCTGCTGCGCACCCAGCGTCCACCACTGCAACAGGAAGATCACCGCCAGCAGCGGCAGCAGCAGCCGGGACACCTGCCAGCAGCGCCGCAGCGGGATCCGCGCCACCGCGTACGCCGCCAGCACCCCGGCCGCCACCGCACCCAGCGCGACCGGCGAACCCAGCAGGAAGATCAGCACCGCGAACGCCAGCAGCAGCGCGAACTTCACCCCGGCCGGCGTCCGGTGCAGCACGCTCGACCCCGGCTCGTACAGCCCGATCGGGCTCATCCGGCCAGTTCCCGGTAGTGCGCCAGCGCCGCCGCCGGGGTGTCGTCCGCGGCCACCCGGCCCTCGTCGATCACCACCACCCGGTCGAACCCGTCCAGCAGGTGCAGGTCGTGCGTCACCAGCACCACCTGCTGCGGCAACTCCTGCAGCAGCTCCACGAAGTGCCGCTTGTTGCGCAGGTCCAGCAGCGTCGTCGGCTCGTCGCACACCAGCACGTCCGGCTCCAGCACCAGCATCGAGCACAGCGCCAGCAACTGCTTCTGCCCACCGGAGAGCTGGTGCGCCGGGTGCTCCGCGTAGCCGTCCAGGCCGTGCGCGGCCAGCACCTCCGCCGCCCGCCGCTCCCGCTCCGCCTTCGGCACACCGTGCCTGCGCAGTGAGAACGCCACGTCCTCCCCGGCCGTCGGCATCACGATCTGGCTGTCCGGGTTGGTGAACACGAACCCGACCCGGCGGCGCACCGCCCGGCCCTCCCGCGCCGGATCCAGCCCGTCCACCAGCACCCGGCCCCGCGTCGGCGACACCAACCCGTTGATCATGCGGGCGAGGGTGGACTTGCCGGACCCGTTCGCCCCCACGAACGCGACCCGCTTCTCGGACAGCCGCAGGTCGACACCGTCCAGCACCGCGTGCTCGCCGTAGGCGTGCCCGACGCCCTCGAACTCGATCACTCCACTCGCTCCCACACCGTCGCCACGCCCAGCCCGCCACCGGAGGACAGGGCCGCCACCCCGGTGCGCGGCCCGTCCTCGCGCACCATGCGGCTGAACAATCGCACCACCAGGACCGCGCCGGACGCGCCCCAGGGGTGCCCGAGCGCGATCGCCCCGCCGTCCGGGGACACCGCGCGCTCGTCGATCCCGGCCGCATCGGTGCAGGCCAGCACCTGACCGGCGAAGGCCTCGGTGAACTCCACGAGCTCCGGGGCGGGCCGGTCGCGCAGCACCTGCCGCAGCGCGGGCACCGCACCCAGGCCCAACCGGTTCGGATCGACCCCGCAGGTGCGCTCGGCCACCAGCCGCAACCCCGGCACCCCGAGCCGGCGGCGCTCCCGCTCGCTGGTGACCAGCACCGCCGCGGCCCCGTCGCTGATCCCGCACGAGTTCGCCGCCGTCGCCGTGCCGTCCGCCGTGAACGCCGGGCGGAACCGGGCCAGCCGCTCCGGGGTGAAACCGCGCCGCGGCCGTTCGTCCCGGAGCCCGTTGAAATCGACCAGCTCCGCGTCGAACCGCCCCGCGTCCTGGGCGGCGACCGCGCGCTCGTGGCTGCGCGCCGCGAACTCGTCCTGCCGCCGCCGCGACACGCCCGCCTCCGCCGCCACCAGGTCCGCCGCCGGGCCCATGTCCGGATCGCCCACGTCGGCCGGCGCGAACGCGGCGCGCGCGTAGAACCGCGGCGGCTCCGCGACCGACCGGGGCCGGTGCGCCCGCCACGGCGCCGTCGATGCGCTCTCCACCCCACCGGCCAGGAAGCGCTCCCCGGCGCCGCCGCGCACCAGCGCCGCCGCGGCCACGATCGCGCTCAACCCGCTCGCGCACTGCCGGTCCACCGACATGCCCGGCACCTCGGGGCCGAACCCGGCGCGCAACGCCGCCACCCGGGCCGGATTCCCGCCGGGGCCCAGCACGTTGCCCAGCAGCACGTCGTCCACCGAATCCAGGCCCGAATCCCGCAGCGCCGCCGCCAGCACCTGCGCGGCCAGCCGGTCCACCTCCCAGTGCTGCAACACCCCGCCGACCTCGCCGACGGGGCTGCGGCGGGCGGCGATCACCACCGGTTCACGATCGATCACGACGGCACCTCCGCGTCGAGTGCGCCGTCCCGCAGCAGCCGCGCCACCTCGGCCCGCGCCGGTTTCCCCGCAGGCGTGCGGGGCAGCTCGGGCAGCACCAGCCAGCGGCGCGGCCGCTTCGCCGGTTCCAGGTGGCGGGTCGCGTCCCGCAGCCGCGCCCGCGTCGGCGGCGATTCCGGGTCGAGCTCCAGCACCGCGGTCACCAGCGAGCCCAGCCGCCGGTGCGGCGTGCCCGCCACCACCACGTCCAGCACCCCGGGCAGCGCGCGCAGCACCGCCTCCACCTCCTCGGCCGCCACCAGGTGCCCGCCGGTGCCGATCACCGCACCGGAGCGGCCCAGCACCGTCAGCGCGCCGTCCTCGTGGCGCACCGCCCGATCACCCACGCCGCACCAGCCCGGCTCGGCGGGCCGGAACTCGCCGCCGCGCAGGTAGCCGTCGAAGACCAGCTCGGACCGCGCCCACAACGCGCCCGGCACACCCGGTGGGAGGGAAGCACCGTCCTCGTCGCGCACGTCCACCTCCACCACCGGGCGCAGCCGCGGCTCCCCGCGCCGCACCGCGACCAGCGACAACTCCGCCGCCCCGTAGTACTCCAGCAGCTCGCAGCCCGGCACCACCCGGTGCAGCCGGGCCTCCAGCTCCGCGTCCACGGCCGCGCCACCGCACACCACCAGCCGCAGCCGGGGCCGCGGCTCCGGTGCCCGCTCCCACACCGACAGCAGCGCCGTCAGCATCGCGGGCACCACGTGCACCACCGCCGCCTCCCGGCACGCCTCGGCCGCCGCCGTCGCCGACCAGCGGCGCAGCAGCCGCAGCGGCGCGCCCTCGTGCACCGCGTGCAGCGCGCCGAACAGGAACAACGACGAGCTCAACGGGCCCGGCACCAGCACCTCGTCGTCCGGGCCCAGCGGCACGTCCAGCGCCCGGAAGCTCTCCAGCCAGGAACGCCGCGACCGCACCAGCACCTTCGGCGCCCCGCTGCTGCCCGACGTCGTCGGCAGGTAGAACCAGGTGCGCTCACCGCCGCGCGGCGCTACCGGCTCGCCCGGCTCCGGGACGCCCGACACCACGACGTCCGGGGCCGCGTCGGCCAGCACCTCGTCCCGCCGCGACCAGTCCGGATCGACCACCAGCGCCGCCGCGCCCGCCAGCTCGGCGCCCAGCACCCAGCCCAACCGGTGCACCGGCTCCGGCTCGTCCACCGCGACCCGGGACGCGCCCGCCAGCGCCCGCGCCGCACCGTGCGCGCGCCGCCGCAGCTCCGCGCCGTCCCAGGTCACGTCATCGCAGGTCACCCGCGAGATCAACGCCGGGAACATTCAGCGCCGCACCCCGGCCGACGACGGCAGCGCCCGGTGCACCGCCGCCGCCACCAGCGACACCAGCACCAGTTTCACCGCGTCACCCGGCAGGAACACCAGCGACTGCACCGCGGCCGCACCCAGATCACCCGTGAACAGCGCCCAGTACGGGATGCCGATCAAGTAGTCCGCTGCGATGCCCGCCAGGTTCGCCACCAGCAGCAGCGGCAGCCCGGGACGCGGCAGCCCCCGCTGCACGATCAGCCCCACCACGACCGCCGACAGCAGCCAGCCGATCACGAACCCGCCGCTCGGCCCCGCGAACGGGGCGATGCCGCCGCGCCCACCGGACAGCAGCGGCAACCCGATCGCCACCAGCGCCAGGAACAGCAGCACCGAGGCGCCCGCCCGGCGCGCTCCCAGGATGCTGCCGGCCAGCAGCGGGCCCATGTTCTGCAACACCACCGGTACCGCCGCGCCCGCCAGGTACAGGCCGGGGAACAGTCCGAGCACGGCGATGAACGCCGCGAACACCACGGTCCTGGCCAGGTCTGCGGCCGGTTCGGTGCGCTGCGCGGGCACGACGCCTCCTCACGAGGAATCACGGGATCGGCGTCAACGTACCCGCAGGTGGGGCCGGGACAGAAAGACCTGCGCCACATTGTGGAACCCGACAACCCGTTTCGGAGTGAACGGACCGCTGGTCCGACGGGATGGGACGAACGGTCCGTTCACTCCGCGCTCCCGGCCGGGGTGAGCGGACCGCTGGTCCATCGGGTTCGGACGAACGGTCCGTTCACCCGCCCCGTTCTCCGCAGCGCGCGAGCTCAGCCCGCCGCCGCGTTCAACCGCGTCAGCGCGCCGCGCACCACCTGCGGGTCGTGCGTCGTCCAGAACGGCGGCAGCGAGGCGCGCAGGAACCCGCCGTAGCGGGCCGTGGCCAGCCGCGGGTCGAGCACCGCGATCACCCCGCGGTCGTGCGAGGACCGCAGCAGCCGCCCCGCCCCCTGCGCCAGCAGCAGCGCCGCGTGCGTGCCCGCCACGGTGAGGAAGCCGTTGCCGCCGTGCGCCGACACCGCCTTCTGCCGAGCCGAGGCCAGCGGGTCGTCCGGCCGGGGGAACGGGATCCGGTCCATCACCACGAGCTGCAGCGAATCACCGGGCACGTCCACCCCCTGCCACAGCGACAGCGTCCCGAACAGGGAGGTCGCCGGATCGGCGGCGAACTTGGCGACGAGCTGCGCCGTGTTGTCCTCGCCCTGGCACAGCACCGGGGTGCCGAGCCGACCGCGCAGCTCCTCGGCGGCCTGCCGCGCGGCCCGCATCGAGGAGAACAACCCGAGGGTGCGGCCGCCGGCGGCCTCCACGAGTTCGGTGAGCTCGTCGAGGTACTCCGGCGGCAACCCGTCCCGCCCGGGCTGCGGCAGGTGCCGGGCGACGTAGAGGATGCCGCTGCGCTGGTGCTCGAACGGCGAGCCCACGTCCAGCCCGGTCCACTTCGGCCCGCCGGAGTCGGAGGGCACCTCCTTGCCGCTGGCCGCGCCGGGCGCGGGGGAGGCCTTGCGCTCCGGCGGCAGCCCCCACTGCCGGGCGAGGGTGTCGAAGGACCCGCCGAGCGCCAGCGTCGCCGAGGTGAGCACCGTGGTGCGCTGCCCGAACAGCCGCTCCCGCAGCAGCCCGCCGACGCCGAGCGGCGCGACCTTCACCGCGGGCGCCCGGTTCGGTTCGACGGCGATCCACACGACGTCGCGGCGTTGCCCTTCCGGCTCGTCGAAGGCGTCGAGCAGCCGCACCGCGTTGTCGTGGACCTCCTCGGTGACGGCGAGCGCGAGCTTGCGGGCGCTGCTGCCGTCCGGATCCTCCTTGCGCTCCGGCCCGAGCGCGGTGGTGCACGCGGCGGCGGCGTCGCGCAGCGCGGTGAGCGCGCCGCCGAGCGCCTCCGGCATCTCCTCGATCCGCTGCGGCCGGGCGTCGGCGAGGACGATCTCCAGGCCTTCGGCGGCCTCGTCGAGCCGGTCGGCGATGCCCTGGTCGATGGCGCGGCCGCAGCGGCGCGCGGCGAGCTTCGCCTGGTTCGCGGACAGCTCGCCGGTGGCGGCGGAGGTGACCCGGTCGACGAGGTCGTGCGCCTCGTCGACCATGACGACGTCGTGCTCGGGCAGCACCGGCCGGTCGTCGAGGGCGTCGATGGCGAGCAGCGCGTGGTTGGTGACGACGACGTCGGCGCGCCCCGCCTCACCGCGGGCGCGTTCGGCGAAGCAGTCGGTGCCGATGGGGCAGCGGTGCACGCCGAGGCATTCCTTCGCGGTCACCGACAGCTGCCGCCACGCCTGGTCGGTGACGCCGGGAACCAGCTCGTCGCGGTCCCCGGTCTCGGTCTCGGTGGCCCATTCGCGGACCCGCTTGACCTGGCGTTCCAGCGCGGACGCGGCGAACGGGTCGAACAGCGCGCCTTCTTCCGGTTCGGCGGGCGCGCCGCCGTGGATCCGGTTCAGGCACAGGTAGTTGCGGCGGCCCTTGAGGATCGCGAACGTCGGCGGCCTGCCGAGCGCGTCGGCGAGCGCCTTCGACAGCCGCGGCAGGTCGCGGTCGACGAGCTGGCGCTGCAGCGCGATCGTCGCCGTCGAGATCACCACGGTGGTGGCTTCGGCGACGGCGTGCCGGATCGCGGGCACCAGGTAGGCCAGCGACTTCCCGGTGCCCGTTCCGGCCTGCACGGCGAGGTGCTCGCCGGAGGAGATGGAGTGCTCGACGGCCGCCGCCATCCGCGACTGGCCTTCGCGTTCGGCGCCGCCGACGGAGTGCACCGCCAAGCCCAGCAGCGTCGCCAGGTCCGGGATCTGCTCCGGCGGTTTCGCCGTGATCGGCTCGTCCCGGTGCTGCTTGCGGCGTTCCGGTGGCCCCTGCAACGCCAGGTCGGCGGCGATCTCGGGCGGGAGCTCGTCATCGTCGTCGAGCGCGAACACGTCCGGATCGGACCACTGCGGAACAGAACCTGGCACGCCCGGCAACGCTACCGGCCACCTCCGACGCCCCGAGCGGGTGCATCCGGGCGCGTCCCGACGTCACCCCACGACCGGGGAACCGGTGGTGCGCACCCCCGCGGCGCGCAGCTCCGCCAGCGCGGCATCGACCGTGGGTCGCGCGACGCCCGCCGTCAGGTCCAGCAGCACCGTCGTCGCGAACCCGGCCGCCGCCGCGTCCAACGCGGTCGCCCGCACGCAGTGATCGGTGGCGATGCCCACCACGTCGACCTCGGTGACCCCGCGCCCGGTCAGCCACTCGGCGAGGCCCTGGCCCGAACCGTCGACGCCCTCGAACCCCGAGTACCCGTCGTCGAAGCGCCCCTTCGAGAACACGGCCTGCACCGGGCCCACCTCCAGCTCCGGGTGGAACGCCGCACCCGCCGTGCCCGCCACGCAGTGCACCGGCCAGGACCGCACGAAATCCGGTTCCGTGCTGAAGTGCCCGCCCGGGTCGACGTGGTAGTCGCGGGTCGCGGCCACGTGCGCGTAGTCCGACTCCGCCAGGTACCGGGAGATCGCCGCCGCCACCGCGGCCCCGCCCGCCACGCCCAGCGCGCCGCCCTCGCAGAAGTCCAGCTGCACGTCCACGACCAGCAGCGCGCGCACCGGGCCGCTCACGCCGACTCCTCCGACTGGAACACCGTCGGGATCGCCGGTTCCCCGCTGGAGAGCTTCAGGCCCTCCCACGGCAGGCTCACCAGGGCGTGCCGCAGGCGTTCCCGCGCGTCCTCCAGCGACGGCAGGTCCGCCACGCGCTCCCCGCCGCGCACCATCGGGATCGGCACCACCCGGTCGTGCGAGCCCGCCTTCGGGTCCTCGAAACCGCGGCCGGTGCGGAACACGACCTCCTCCAGCGCGGTGCCGGTGTCCTTGTGCCTGCGCAGCGCCGACTTCGTGCCGCCGCGGGACTCCTTGTGGGTGCTGCGCTTCGCGACCGGCCGCCCCTCCACGTCGGTCAGCTTGTAGACCATGCCCGCCGTCGGCGCCCCCGAACCGGTCACCAGCGAAGTCCCGACCCCGTAGCCGTCCACCGGTTCCGCGCGCAGCGAGGCGATCGCGTACTCGTCCAGATCACCCGACACCACGATCCGGGTGCCCGTCGCCCCCAGCGAGTCCAGCTGCTCCCGCGCCTGCCGCGCCAGCACGCCCACATCGCCCGAGTCGATGCGCACGGCGCCGAGCCCCGGACCGGCGACCTCCACGGCCGTCGCGATGCCCCGCGAGATGTCGTAGGTGTCCACCAGCAGTGTCGTGTCCGCGCCAAGTGCGGCGATCTGCGACTCGAACGCGGCACGCTCGGAGTCGTGCAGCAACGTGAACGAGTGCGCCGAGGTGCCCGCCGTCGGGATCCGGTAGCGGCGGCCCGCCTCCAGGTTCGAGGTCGCGGTGAACCCGGCCAGGTAGGCGGCGCGGGCCGCGGCGACCGCCGACTCCTCGTGGGTGCGGCGCGAGCCCATCTCGATGATCCGCCTGCCGTTGGCCGCCGACACCATCCGCGCGGCCGCCGCGGCGATCGCGCTGTCGTGGTTCATGATCGACAGGATGACGGTCTCCAGGATCACCGCCTCGGCGAACGTGCCGCGCACCGTCAGCAGCGGCGATCCCGGGAAGTACAGCTCCCCTTCCGGGTAGCCGTCCACGTCGCCGCGGAACCGGTAGTCGCGCAACCACGCGAGGGTGGTCTCATCGACCACATGATCCTCGGCAAGGCGTTCCAGCTCGGCTTCGTCGAAGCGGAAGTTCTCGATCGCCTCCAGCACCCGCTCCGTGCCGCCGACCACGCCGTAGCGGCGGCCGTCCGGCAACCGCCGGGTGAACGCCTCGAACACGCACCGGCGCTCCGCGGTCCCATCCCGCAAGGCGCTGGCCAGCATGGTCAGCTCGTAATGATCAGTGCGCAACGCGGTACTGGCAGCAGCCGTCATGGACCAGAGGTTACGTGCCCGCGGCCGCCCGCCCCCTCCGCAGGTCGTGCCCGAATTGACCGTGCGGTCGACATGCGCTCCGTGCCCGCGTGCGAACATGGGGACATGACCTCGCCCGCTGAACTGGAGCGCGCGCAACTGGAACCGGCTGAACTCGGCGACGAGGACAAGCCGTGGGTCACCGTGGTCTGGAACGACCCGGTGAACCTGATGTCCTACGTGACCTACGTTCTGCAGAAGATCTTCGGTTACAGCCGGGACCACGCGACCAAGCTCATGCTCGACGTCCACAACAAGGGCCGGGCCGCCGTGTCCTCGGGCGCCAAGGAGAAGGTCGAGGGCGACGTCGCGAAACTGCACGCCGCAGGCCTGTGGGCCACGATGCAGAAAGACTCGTGATCACGTGAACGGCTGGACTCGCAAGAACGGGCACGTCGTCGCCGAGCTCTCCCAGCAGGAAGCGGCCGTGATCCGCGGGCTCGTCGGCCAGATCAAGGACATGCTCACCGCGCGCGCCGACGAGACGCCGCAGGACGAGCTGGCCGAACTCACCGGCATCCGCACCGGCCCCTCCACCCCGCCCGAAGACCGGGTGCTCGGGCGGCTGCTGCCCGACTTCTACCGGCGCGACCCCGAGACCGGGGAGACCGACGAAGAGCAGCCCGAAGCCGCGGGCGCCATGCGCTCCCTCTACGAACCCGAACTGCTCGACGTGAAGACCGGCGTCGCCGCCGTCGTCCTCGACACCTGCCCCCGCGAAGGCGGCCGGGTCGTGCTCAGCGGCGAGCAGGCCGACAACTGGATGGCGGCGCTCAACGACGTGCGCCTCGCCCTCGGCACCGCCCTCGACGTGCAGGACGAGATGCCGGAAGAACCCCCGGAGGACGACCTGCGGCGGGAGCACCTCGGGGTGTACCAGTGGCTCACCTGGGTCCAGGACAGCCTGGTCGACGCGGTCTCTTCTTGAGGGGGTTCTTCGTTCCCCAGCCTGATTTTCGGGTGGGGTGGCGGAACCTCAGCCGCCTTCTCGCTGCGGGATCTTTTTCCCGAGTGGCTCCGCCACGAGGGAAAAAGCTGTCCTCGCGAGAAGGCGGCTGAGAACCCGCGGGTGGTCCTTTTGCTTTGGTGGTCGCTGCTCAGCGGCTTTGCCGCTGACAAGAGGTAGATCGGGCGGCGGGTTGCTCGGTCTCGGTTTTCGGGGCCGCTCCCTGCGGCAGGATGGGGGGATGGCTGCCGGGACGCGGGATTCGATCGTGGACGTGGGCGGGGTGCTCGTCGGGCACCACCAGCGGCTGGACGAGCGGTGGGCCACCGGGACGAGCGTGGTGCTCACCCCCGGCGGCGCGACCGCCGCGGTGGACGTGCGCGGCGGCGGCCCCGGTACGCGGGAGACCGACGTGCTGGAACCGACGCACCTGGTCTCGCAGGCCCACGGCGTGGTGCTCACCGGCGGCAGTGCCTACGGGCTCGCCGCCGCCGACGGCGCGATGAGCTGGCTCGGCGACCGCGGCTACGGCTTCCGCGTCGGCGAGCACGCCCGCGAAGTGGTGCCGGTGGTGCCCGCCGCCGTCCTGTTCGACCTGCCGATGGGGGACTGGGGCAACCGGCCGGATGCCGAGTTCGGTCGCCTCGCCTGCGACGCCGCCACCGCCGAGGAGCGCCGCGAGGGCAACGTCGGCGCGGGCACCGGAGCCGTCGCGGGCTCGCTCAAGGGCGGCATCGGCACCGCGAGCGAGGTCTTCCACAACGCCGCGCTCGGCATCGACGTCACCGTCGGCGCCCTGTTCGCGGTGAACTCCCTCGGCGCCGTGATCGACCCGGGCACCGGTCTGCCCTGGGACGGGCACCCCGGTCTGCGCGCCCCCGCCGAAGCCGAGGTCGTCGCCGCCCGCGCCCGCACCGGCCCCGCCGCCGGGCGTCCCAGCAGGCACGGCACCGCATCCCGCCCCTTGAACACCACCATCGGCGTCGTCGCCGTCGACCTCGCGCTCACCAAGGCGCACTGCAAGCGGATCGCCGTCGCCGCCCACGACGGCCTCGCCCGCGCGATCCGGCCCGCGCACTCCCTCGCCGACGGCGACACGGTGTTCGCGCTCGCCACCGGCGAACGCGAGCCGGGTGCGCAGTGGGTTCCGGTGCTCGACGAGGTGTGCGCCGTCGCCGCGGGCGTGGTCCGCCGGGCGATCGTGCAGGCCGTGCTCGCCGCCGAACCCGTCGGCGAGGTGACGTCGTACACGAGCCTCTACCCCTCGGCGCGGGAATGAACCATCGTGGGTGGACGTTGATCCCGCAAACGGCACCGGACAGCGGAATTCCGCATGTTGGACACCGGTGCCCCACTTAGTAGGATGGTGCCTGTGCTGGTGATTCGACGTGACCTCGTGGACGCGATGGTCGCGCACGCTCGACGGGACCACCCGGACGAGGCGTGCGGCGTCATCGCCGGTCCCGACGGGTCGGACCGCCCCGAGCGGCTCATCGAGATGATCAACGCGGAGCGGTCGCCGACGTTCTACCGGTTCGACTCCGGCGAGCAGCTCAAGGTGTGGCGGGGGATGGACGAGGCCGACGAGGAGCCCGTCGTCATCTACCACTCGCACACCGCGACCGAGGCGTACCCGTCGCGCACCGACGTCTCGTACGCCTCGGAGCCCAACGCGCATTACGTCCTCGTGTCCACCAGGGACCCGGAGACCCACGAACTGCGCTCCTACCGGATCCTCGACGGCGTGGTGACCGAGGAACCGGTGCAGATCGTGGAGTCGTACATGTTCGCCCACACCGGCGCCGACGAGGTGCCCGACCAGGGCTGAGCCGCACCCGCCGCCCCGCCGCGGCGGGTTTCGGCGTGCGCAAGTTCCGTTCAGTAGTCCTCGTGGACAGGGAGGTTCCCATCATGGCAATCAAGGTCTCGATCCCCACCATCCTGCGCAGCCACACCGACGGGCAGAAGTCCGTCGAGGCCAGCGGCAGCACCGTCGCCGAGGTCATCAACGACCTCGACAGCAAGCACGGCGGCCTCAAGGACCGGCTGGTCAAGGAGGGCTCGCTGCACCGCTTCGTCAACGTCTACGTCAACGACGAGGACGTGCGCTTCGCCGGTGGCCTGGAGGCCAGCGTGGCCGACGGCGACAGCGTGACGATCCTGCCCGCCGTCGCCGGCGGCATGCGCTGATCTCCCACCGCCGCTGAGACTGGAGGCTCGTCGTGGCCCGCTACGACTCGCTGCTCGACGCGCTCGGTGACACCCCGCTGGTGGGCTTGCCGAACCTCTCGCCCGCCGCCGACGTGCGGCTCTGGGCGAAGCTGGAAGACCGGAACCCGACCGGTTCGATCAAGGACCGCGCCGCGCTGTCCATGATCGAAGCGGCGGAGAAGGAAGGCAGGCTCACCACCGGCTGCACCATCCTGGAGCCCACCTCCGGCAACACCGGCATCTCGCTGGCGATGGCCGCGAAGCTCAAGGGCTACGGCCTGGTGTGCGTGATGCCGGAGAACACCTCCGAGGAGCGCAGGCAGATCCTGCAGGCCTTCGGCGCCCGCATCGTGTCCTCACCCGCGGCGGGCGGCTCCAACCAGGCGGTCGCGGTCGCCAAGGAGCTGGCCGAGCAGAACCCGGACTGGGTGATGCTCTACCAGTACGGCAACTCCGCGAACGCCGACGCGCACTACCGGGGGACCGGGCCGGAGATCCTGCGGGACATGCCGGGCATCACGCACTTCGTCGCGGGGCTGGGCACCACCGGCACCCTCGTCGGCGTGGGCCGGTACCTGCGGGAGCAGAAACCGGGCGTGCAGATCGTCGCGGCCGAACCGCGCTACGGCGAACTCGTGTACGGGCTGCGCAACCTCGACGAGGGCTTCGTGCCGGAGCTCTACGACCCGGACGTGCTGTCCCGGCGGTTCTCCGTCGGTTCCTACGACGCGCTGCGGCGCACGCGGCAGCTGCTGGAGTCGGAGGGGATCTTCGCGGGGATCTCCACCGGCGGTGTGGTGCACGCGGCGCTCACCATCGGCGAGAAGATCGCCGCCGCCGGGGAATCGGCGGACATCGTCTTCGTCGTCGCCGACGCCGGGTGGAAGTACCTGTCCACCGGCGCCTACGGCGGCACCCTCGACGAGGCCGCACAACGCCTCGACGGACAGCTCTGGGCCTGAGCCCGGCGCGCGGAAGGCCCATCCGAGCACGCTTCGGGTGGGCCTTCCGCCGTTCCCGGGGCGGTACCGCGGCTGGTGCGCGGACCGGCGGTCAGCGTTCGGTCAAGCCCGCTTCGTGGGCGATCAACCCGGCCTGCACCCGGTTCGCGCACTCCAGCTTCACCAAGGTCCGGGACACGTAGCCCTTCACCGTCGCCTCCGACAGGAAGAGGCGTTCGCCGATCTGCGCGTTGGACAGGCCGTCGCCGATCCCCGCCAGCACCTCCCGCTCCCGGTCGGTGAGCTCGCGGATCGCAGCCTGCGCCCGCTGCCGCCCGGACCCGCCGTCCGAGGCGGCGACCAGGCGCTTCGCCGCCTGCGGGGACAGCACGGTGTGCCCGTCCGCGGCGACCCGCACCAGGCCGATCAGGTCCTCGGGCGGAGTCGACTTCACCAGGAAGCCGGACGCCCCGGCCCGCAGCGCCCGCAGTACGTGCTGGTCCGCGTCGAACGTCGTCAGCACCACCACCACGGGCGCCTCGGGCAGCCGCGCGATGCGTTCCGTCGCGGTCAACCCGTCCACGCCCGGCATCCGCAGGTCCATCAGCACCACGTGCGGCCGGTGCCGCACCACGGCCTCCACCGCCGCGGCACCGTCCTGCGCGTCGTCCACGACCTCGACGTCCGGCGCCGAACCGAGGATGGTGCGCAGGTGCGCGCACACCATCGGCTCGTCGTCGACCACGACGACGCGGATCGTCTCGCTCACCACGGAAACCCCGTTCACCGCGCGCCTAGCCCGATTCGGCTTCGGCCGTGGGCACGTACCCGGGGAGTATGGCACCGACCTCGAACCCGCCGTCCCCGGTTCGGCCGGACCGGAAGGTCCCGCCGACGAGTTCCACCCGCTGCCGCAGTCCCCGCAGCCCTGCCCCGGAACCGCTGGCGGCGAGTTCGCTCCCACCCGCGGGATCGGGGCGCGTGTTGCGCACCGCCAGCCGCACCCGGTCCGCGCCGTACTCCACGTGCACCAGCACTTCGCTGCCCGGCGCGTGCTTGTGCACGTTGGTCAGCGCCTCCTGCACCACGCGGTAGGCGGTGCGGCCCACCGATGGAGACACCGCGGTCGACTCGCCGAGCTCGGTGAGCCGCACCAGGACGCCCACCGACTCCGATTCGGCGATCAGCCCGGACAGGTCGGGCAGCGCCGACTCGGCGACCACGTCCGGTCGCCCCTCGCCGGAGCGCAGCACGCCGAGGAAGTCCCGCAGCTCGTCCAGTGCCTGGCAGCCGCCCGCGCGCAGCTCCTCGGCGGCCTGCCGGGTCGCCGCGTCCTGCGCGGTCACCCCCAGCGCGCCCGCCTGCAGCACCATCAGGCTCACCCGGTGCGTGACCACGTCGTGCATCTCGGAGGCCAGCTTCGCCCGCTCCTCGGTGCGCACCTGCTCGGCCAGCAGGTGCTGCTCGCGCTCGGCCCGCTCCGCCCGGTCCCGCAGCGCCGCCACCAGCCGGCGCCGCGCGCCGGTCCACAGCCCGAGCAGCGCCGGGAACGCCGTCACCCAGACCGCGTTGTTCAACGTCTCGCCGTCCGGGTTCGTCCACGGCCGCAGCGCCGTGAACACCACCGCGGCGACCAGCACCCAGCCGGCGGCGCGCCACCGGGCCCGGGTCTCGAACGCGGCGAACGCGTAGGTGAGGAACGGCAGTTCCCCGGGCATCCACGGATCGGAGTGCTGGTTGATCGCGAACAGCGCCCCGGTCCCCGTGCTCACCGCGGTGAGGTGCACCAGCATCATCACCAGCGCGATCGCCAGCAGCACCACCGGGTAGCGGCGCCGCACCAGCAGACCCAGCGTGAACAGGTTGAGCACCACCTGCGCGACCCATTCCCCGCCGAGCCACCGGAAGTCCTGCGGCGGGACGTCCGGTGGGAAGAACACGGCCAGGATCGGGCCGAGCGGGAACAGGACGGCGACCAGCACCACGTCGAACACCGCATCGCGCGGGGTGTCCCAGAGGTGTCGCCACAGCGGGCGTTGCACAGCCACACCGTAGCCGCGGATCTCGGGCGGACCGCCCGAATCCATCCCGCCGTCGGCCGCGAACCTACGGAAGTCGCACCTGCGTACGACTTCCGTCACAGCAGGAACCGACCGAAATCCGTCGCGCCGGTCGCTCCGGGTGGAGTGGAATGGGCATCGATCACGAACGCCTCCTGGGGGAGACCATGCAGACCGACGTGCGCGCCGCCGCGGCGTCGCCGACCACCACCGCGGGACCGCCCGCGTTCGCCCGCCGCCCGCTGCTGCTCATCGCGGCCGCCTTCGCCGTCGTCCACCTCGGGGTGGGGGCGTTCGGCGGCTACTGGATCGACGAGGTCTACATGCTGGCCGCGGGCCGGTACCACCTGGACTGGGGGTACGTGGACCAGCCACCGCTGGCGCCGCTGCTGGCCGGCGCGATGGGATGGCTCGCCCCCGGTTCCATGATCGTGCTGCGGCTGCCCGCGGTGCTCATCTCGGCGAGCGGCGTGCTGCTGGCCGGGCTGCTGGCGCGGGAGCTCGGCGGCGACCGGCGCAGCCAGGTGCTCACCGGGCTCGGGTTCGCGACCGGGCTGTGGACCTCGCTGGTCGCGCACTGGATCACCCCGTACACGCTGGAGGTGCCGCTGTGGATGTTGCTGTGCCTGCTGCTGGTGCGCTGGTGCAGGCAGCACGCGGCCGGGCGGGCCGACGACCGGCTGCTGCTCGCCCTCGGCGTCGTCATCGGCGGGACGATGCAGGTGAAGGTGCACGTCGCCGTGCTCTGCGCGGCGCTGCTGCTCGGCCTGCTGGTGTTCGGACCGCGTGACCTGCTGCGGCGCCCGATGTTCTGGGGGTGCGTCGGGATCGCACTGGTCATCGCGGCACCGACGCTGATCTGGCAGGCCGTGCACGGGTGGCCGCAGCTGGCGATGAGCGAGGTGGTGCAGGCCGAAACACCGATCCTCAGCGGCGGCCGGAGTGGCGCAGCCATCTCGATGGTGCTGTACGCGGGGATCCTCGGCGTCCCGCTCTGCGCCTACGGCGTGGCGCGGATGTTCACCGCCGCCGAGTTCCGCCCGTACCGGTTCATCGCGGCCGCGGCCGTCGCGCAGTACGTCTTCTACATCGCCACCAGCGGACGGCCCTACTACGTCGTCGGCATGTACGGCGTGCTGCTCGCGGCCGGTGCGGTCGCCTTCCAACGGCGACGGGAGGCGCGGGCCGCGGCCGGCGGTCGCCGCGCGGCGTGGCTCGTGTGGCCGGCCGGGGTGCTGTCGGTGCTCGCCGCCGGCGCCGTCGTGGTGATGTCCTCGCTGCTGGCCACCGCGTTCGGCGTGCCCGCCGACCGGGCCCTCGCCCAGGAGGTCGCCACCGCGTACCGGCAGCTGCCCGCCCAGCAGCGGGAGCACACGGCGGTGGTGGGGGAGAGCTACATCCTCGCTGCGATGCTGGAGGCGCACACCGACGAGTTCGGGCTGCCACCGGCGCACAGCGCGCACCGCGGTTACGGCTACTTCGGGACGCCGGACGAGAGCGCGGACGCCGTGCTGTTCGTCGGCGAGGACCCGGAACCGTGGCGGCCGCACTTCGCCGAGGTGCGCCGCATCGAGGGTGGCGGAACCCCGCTGTGGTCGTTCACCGGCCGCCGGGAGCCGTGGCCGCAGCTGTGGGAACAGGTCCGGAGCTTGAAGTAAGGCCCGCCGGGAACCGGGCCGCACCACTGAAATCGGAGAACACCTCGTGTCCACAGAAGACAGTCAATCCGCCGGGCAGGTCCGGCTGCGGCCACCCCGGCACCGGGTGGAGCACCGCGCCATCGGCTGGTGGTCCGCGCAGGCGGCGAGCCTCGTCGTGCCACCGGTGGTGGTGCTCGCCGTGCTCGCCGTGCTGATCGCCCCCGCCCGGCCCTGGCTGCTGCTCGGGCTCGCCGTCGTGGCCGTCCTCGGCGTTCCCTACCTGCTCGTGATGCCGCAGTGGCGCTATCGGGTGCACCGCTGGGAGAACACCGAGGACGCCGTGTACACCGCTGCGGGCTGGCTGCGGCAGGAGTGGCGGGTGGCACCGATGTCGCGGATCCAGACCGTCGACACGGTGCGCGGCCCGCTGCAGCGCGCGTTCGGGCTCGCCAGCGTCACGGTCACCACCGCGTCCGCCGCGGGTCCGCTGCGGATCGACGGGTTGGACCACCGGGTCGCCGCCGAGCTCGTGGAGCGGCTCACCGCGACCACCCAGGCGGCGCCGGGAGATGCGACATGAGCGCGCCGACGGACTGGCGGCGGCTCGACGGCCGGGTCGTGCTGGTGCCGGTGGTCCTGGCGCTGCTGCCGCTGGTGCCCACCCTCGCGGTGATGCTCGTCGCCGGGACGAAACCCGGCGGCGTCGCGGCCACCGCGGGGATCTGGGCCGCCTGCGCGGTGCTGATCGCCGTGAGCACCGGACTGGACTGGTGGTTCGGCTCCTACCGGGTCGGCGAGGAGCGGGTGGAACTGCGCAAGGGCGTGCTGTCCCGCAGCCACCGCTCGCTGCCGCGTGACCGCATCCGCAGCGTCGACCTCACCGCCGACCCGATGCACCGGGTGTTCGGGCTGTCCGTGGTGAAGATCGGTACCGGGGCGCAGGGCGATGGCGAGCTGAAGCTGGACGCGCTGGCCCGGCGCGACGCGGAACGCATCCGGGCCGCGCTGCTGCTCCGCGAGTCCACTTCGGACGAATCTCCGGAGGGGGCGGCGGAGGAGCCCCGGGGAGGGGTGCTGGCCCGGTTGCGCCCGGCGTGGCTGCTGTACTCCGGGGCCACGATGTCGCTGATCCTCGCCGTCTGGGGCGCGATCGCCTCGACCGTCGGCTCGTTCTCCGAACTGCTGGTCAAGTTCGGGGTGTACCGGGTCGTCGGGGAGGAGCTCCAGGCCGTTCCGCTCTGGCTGGCCATCGTCGTCCCGGCGTTGGTGGTCGTGCTGATCGGGGTGCTCGGCTCGTTGCTGCTGTCGTTGGAGCTGTGGTGGGGCTTCACCCTCACCCGCGAATCGGCCGGAACGCTGCGGGTGCGGCGCGGACTGCTCACCCAGCGGTCGATCTCCTTGGAGGAGAGCCGGTTGCGCGGCGTGGAGCTGTCCGAACCGCTGCTGCTGCGCTGGGTCGGCGGTGCCCGCACGCACGCGGTCGCCACCGGGCTCAGCGACGAAGAAGGGGGAAAGCAACCGGACGCGAAGACGTTGCTGCCGCCCGCGCCGCGCGCGCAGGCCCGCCGCGTCGCCGCCGCGGTGCTGCGGGAGGAGAGCTTCCCCGTCGACGGGTTCACCACGCACCCGTCCGCCGCGCTGCGCCGGCGGATCACCTGGGGGCTGCTGGTGGCGCTGCCGTTCGCCGTCGTCGCGGTCGTGTCCGCGGTGCTCGGATGGATTCCGATCGGCCTGGCGGTGACCGTGGTGCCGTCGGCGGCGCTGCTCGGGATCGCGTTCGGCATCGACGCCTACCGCAACCTCGGGCACCGGCTGCACGGCACCTACCTGGTGAGCAGGCGCGGCACCGCGCTGCGCCGGACCGTCGCGCTGCGCCGGGACGGGATCATCGGCTGGCGCTTCGAGCAGTCGGTGTTCCAACGCCGATCCGGGCTCCTGGACGTGGTGGCCACCACGGCGGCGGGAGCCGGGCAGTGCGCGGTTCCCGACGTGCGCGCCGGGGACGGGCTGGCACTGGCCGAGGACGCGGTGCCGGGCCTGCTCGCCCCATTCCTCGAACCGGTGCCACCGATTAATACCCGCGACGGGTAGGACCGTTCGGGTGAGATGTGTTTCGCAGTGATCCGGGGAATAGCAGGAAGGCGCCGTGGCCCGTGGAAACGCGGTGATCAATAAACAGATTAATCCGAGTTTGAGAATCGGAGCCGAGCGGGCGCGGATCCAGCGACCCGCTCGGTTCTTCGGTTCGTTCTCACGCCCGGGGCGGCGCGGCCGCCGGGCGTGGTGAAGCGAGGGTCAGCGGTCGAAAGCTCCGCGCTTGAGACCTCCGAGGAAGTCCGTCCACCGCGCGGGATCGACGACGAAGTAGCCACCCGGCCGGTCCTTCGTGTCGCGCACGCCGACGCGCGCGACCCCGAACCCGACCTCCACGCATTGTCCCTGGTGCGTGCTCCGGGTGCTGGTCCGCCAACCCGTGAGGTATTCCATCTACAGCTCTCCTATGCGCTCGTGAATCACTTGAATGGACCCTTCCGGGTCGATCGCGTGTGCGCGTAGATGGTCCATCATCGTCACGTATTTGGACAGCTCGTTATCCCGTTCGAGATACAGGCCTCCCACGTGGGTTTCGAGATAGACCACATCCGGGTCGACGTGATTGGAGTAGCGCAGGATGACGAATGGCCCTGCCTGCGCGGGATGCGCTCCGGCGTCCAGCGGCATGACCTGCAGGGTCACGTTCGGGAGTTCCGCCAAAGCGAGTAAGTGCTCCA
The DNA here is from genome assembly GCF_040643635.1 of Saccharopolyspora sp. NPDC047091. Taxonomy (NCBI): domain Bacteria; kingdom Bacillati; phylum Actinomycetota; class Actinomycetes; order Pseudonocardiales; family Pseudonocardiaceae; genus Saccharopolyspora; species Saccharopolyspora sp. NPDC047091. Next base: position 59,187 of record NZ_JBEYUS010000022.1, on the reverse strand, counting down.
ATTGGCGGCGCAATACGGCCGAACCGCCCACGCCGCGGCGCAACGCCGTCTCGCCGATCACCGCCCACAGGTCCAGCGGCTGCGATCCGGTGATCCGGTCCTGCCGCTGCATCCGCAGCTCGACGCGGCGGCCGATCTCCGGCTCGTCGGCCCGGATCAAGGTGGACTTGGTGATGGCGTACGCGTACTCCGCGGTCTGCAGCAGGCCCGGGATCGCCTCGGATTCCCAGGTGTGCATCGACGAGGCCTCGGCCTCCAGCCCGACGTAGGTCTCGTACCACTCGGGCAGCACATCGCTGTAGGAGTGCCACCAGCCGCGTTTCCGGGCGTCCCGAGCCAGGTTGATCAACTGTTCGCGTTCGGCGCCGTTCACCGCGTAGAAGTCCAGCAACGCGCTGACGTCGCCGATCGATGGGGAGCGCTTGGCCGTCTCGAATCTGCCTATCTTCGCCTGGGTGCAACCGAGGTGGGTGGCGGCCTGCTGCTGGGTGACCTCCGCCAGTCCTCGGAGCCTGCGCAGCTCCGCGGCGAGGCGGCGGCGACGCACCGTGGGACTCACTGTCATGGCGATCAGTGTCCACCCTGCGAACCGAGCGTCACCATCGCGTCACCCAACCGACATCCTTTTCCCGGTGTCGGCGGCGCGCGCCGGGCCCGCACCGGGCGGCGCGGCAGCGGTCGGAACTCCTGCCGCCGCTGGGTTTTCCCGCTCGACACGGCGGAACGCGACCCCGGTCCGCTGGTCCAGGGATCGGGGCCGGGCCGTGCTGCCGGAAGGATGCGGCGGCGACCGGATCGTCACGCCCGGCCGCTCGATCCCGCCGACATGCGGCCACCGCTCACGCAGAGCGACCGCTCCGCGGGAAACCGGCCGGTCCCGAACCAGGACGAGTGACGAGGGCTCACGGGCGGGGGATGTTGCGCAGGTTGCTCCGCGCCAGCTGCACCATCTTCCCGACCCCGCCCGAGAGCACCGTCCGGCTCACCGCCAGCGCGAACCCCTTCACCTGCGTACCGGTGATCTTCGGGGGGATGGACAGCGCGTTCGGATCGGTCACCACGTCGACGAGGGCCGGGCCCGGCCGCGCCAACGCACCCTCCAACGCCTCCCGCACTTGGCCGGGCCGGTCCACCCGCACCGAATGGATGCCCGCCGCGGCCGCGATCGCGGCGAAGTCGATCGAATCGTGGTCGGTGCCGAAGTCCGGCAACCCGTCCACCAGCATCTCCAGCTTCACCATGCCCAGCGACGAGTTGTTGAACACCACGACCTTCACCGGCAGCCGGTGCGTGCGCAGCGTCAGCAGGTCGCCCAGCAGCATGGACAGCCCACCATCGCCCGCCATCGCGACCACCTGCCTGCGCCGGTCCACCAGCTGGGCGCCGATGGCCTGCGGCAGCGCGTTCGCCATCGACCCGTGCACGAACGAGCCCAGCACCCGTCGGTGCGCGTTCGGCGTGACGTACCGCGCGGCCCATACGTTGCACATCCCGGTGTCCACCGTGAACACCGCGTCCTCGGCGGCCAGGTCGTCGAGCACGTCGGCCACGTACTCCGGGTGGATCGGCACCTGGTTGTCGACGTTGGTGGTGTACGAGTCGACGACCTGCTCCAGCTGGTCGGCGTGCTCGCGCAGCATCCGGTCCAGGAACGAGCGGTCCGTCTTCTGCCGCAGCTTCGGCAGCACCGCGCGGATCGTCTCCCGCACGTCGCCCTGCACCGCCAGGTCCAGCACGGTGCGCCTCCCCAGGTGGGTCGGATCGATGTCCACCTGCACCGTGTTGGCCTGCGGCAGGAAGTTGTCGTACGGGAAATCGGTGCCGAGCAGCACCACCCGGTCGGCCTTCTGCATCGCCTGCTGACAGGCGCCGTAGCCGAGCAGCCCGCTCATCCCCACGTCGTACGGGTTGTCGTACTGGATCCACTCCTTGCCGCGCAGCGCGTGCCCGACCGGGGCCTGCACCGTGCTCGCCAGCCGCATCACGTCCTCGTGGGCGCCGCGGGTGCCCGCGCCGCAGAACAACATCACCCGCTCCGCGGAGTTGAGCGATTCGGCGAGCCGGTCGACCTGCGTCGGCGAGGGCACCACGATCGGCGGTTCCGAATCGACCACGCCGCTGCCGGTGGGGCGCGCCGCCGACTTGTGCGCGACGTCCCCGGGCAGCACCAGCACCGAGACGCCGCGCCGGCCGACCGCGGTCTGCATCGCGCTGCGCAGCAGCCGCGGCATCTGCTCGGGTTGGGAGAGCAGCTCGCAGAAGTGGCTGCACTCGTTGAACAGCTCCTCCGGATGCGTCTCCTGGAAGAACCCGGTGCCGATCTGCTCCGACGGGATGTGCGAGGCCAGCGCGAGCACCGGTGCGCCGCTGCGGTGCGCGTCGTACAACCCGTTGATCAAGTGGAGGTTCCCCGGACCGCAACTGCCGGCGCAGACCGCGAGCCGCCCGGTCAGCTGCGCCTCGGCGCTCGCCGCGAACGCCGCCGCCTCCTCGTGCCGCACGTGCACCCATTCGATGCCGTCGGTGCGCCGGACCGCATCCACCACCGGATTGAGACTGTCCCCGACGATGCCGTAGATCCGTTGCACACCTGCTTGCGCGAGCACTTCGATGAACTGGTCGGCCACGGTCGGCATGAGGTCTCCCGGAAGGTGGAGTGCTGGTGCCTCCCGTCTACGCGGGGCGGTGCACCCCCGCAACTCCAGGACGTAGTGCCTCGTTCACCGCCCGTTCGGGGGACACCGGTAACGTCTCCGCTCCGATCGGCGATCAGTGGGTAGTCGATGTCGACGTGTTCCTCGAAAACTCCTCCAGGAAAGGGAAAACGGTGAGCCTGCGCCTGTACACCTTTTGCGCGCTGTCCGTGACCGCCTCGGCTCTGGCCGGGCTGTTCTTCGGTGGGTTCATCGCCACAGATGGTCAGGAGGAAGCGGTGTCGGTGAACACCGTCTCGCAGACGGTGTCGGAGACCGCGCCGCAGCTGCCCTGACCGAGGTGGTCCTGCTAGCAGTCGCCTGGGCGGTCGGTGGCCGCCCAGGCGAGCGAGGGTTTCGGCGTGCACTAGCGTCGGGGCATGAGCGAACAGCAGCGACTCGCACCGGGTGACGCCGCCCCCGATTTCTCCCTGCCGGACGCCGACGGCAAGACCGTGGCGCTGGCCGACTACGCGGGCCGTTCCCTGGTGGTCTACTTCTACCCGGCGGCGAGCACTCCCGGCTGCACCAAGGAGGCGTGCGACTTCCGGGACAGCCTGGCGCCGCTCGACGACGCCGGGTTCGACGTGGTCGGCATCTCCCCGGACAAGCCGGAGAAGCTCGCGAAGTTCCGCGACGCCGAAGGCCTCACCTTCCCGCTGCTGTCCGATGTGGACAAGTCGGTGATGACCGCGTGGGGCGCTTTCGGGGAGAAGAAGAACTACGGCAAGGTCGTGCAGGGCGTGATCCGCTCGACCTTCGTCGTCGGCCCCGAGGGCAAGATCGACAAGGCGCTCTACAACGTCAAGGCCACCGGCCACGTCGACCGGCTCCGCAAGGACCTCGGCGTCTGACGACCCGCACCACCGGAGGGGACGGTTCCACCGCGGAACCGTCCCCTCCCGCATGTTCCCCGTCGGTGGGTGAACGGACCGTTCGTCCGATCCCGTTGGGCGAACGGTCCGTTCACCCGAGTCGTCGGCTCGGCCGCCGCGAACCCGCAACACGTCCCGGCTGATGGGTGAACGGACCGTTCGTCCCGTCAGACCGGTCGAACGGTCCGTTCACCGCACTCGGCGATGGAAGTCGGCCGGTGTCCGGTGGGGCGAGTGAACGGACCGTTGGTCCCGTGCGGTTGGTCGAACGGTCCGTTCACTCGGGTCGGGAGGTCCGGCGGAGCGGGCGTGGCATGGGTGAACGGACCGTTCGCCCCATCCGGCTGGACGAACGGTCCGTTCACTCCGGATCAGTCGAGGGCCATGTAGATCGCCACCCCGGCCGCGATCACGACCACCAGGTAGCGCAGCAGCGTCGCCGGTATCCGCTGGGCGATCTTGCCGCCGACGTAACCGCCGAGCACGGTCGTCGGCGCGACGAGCAGCACGGCGGCCCAGTCGACCGGTGCGATCGCCGAGTACACCACCAGCGTGACGGCGCTGCCGATCAACCCGAGCCAGTTCTTCAGCGCGTTGAGCCGCCGCATCGTGTCGTTGACGGCGAGCATGAGGATCGCGATGAGGATGACGCTGCGCGCCCCGCCGAAGTAACCGCCGTAGATGGAGGCGAGGAAGAGCCCGAACGACAACCACCCGAGGCGTTCGGCACCGCCCTCGGTCCGGCCGAACCAGCGCTTGATCGTGTTCTGGAAGGCCATGAGCACCGCGGACAGCCCGATGAGCACGGGCACCACGGCGTCGAACACCTCGCCGGGCAGCACCATGAGCAGCACGCAGCCGATGGAGGAGCCGACGGCCGCGGCGATGGACGTCCACAACAGCCGCCGCGGCGCGCCCTTGAGGTCGTCGCGCTGCCCGACGGCGGCACCGACGAAGCCGGGTCCTTGCACCACGGAGTTGGTCACGTTGGCGACCAGCGGCGGCATCCCGGTGGCCAGCAGCGCCGGGAACACCAGCAGCGATCCGCCGCCCGCTACGGCGTTGATCGCCCCGGACAGGAATCCGACGACGAGCAGCAGCACCGGTTCGATCCATTCGCTGAACACCAGCGGAACCTAACCGCCGCCGCCGCGGGACCGGGACCTGGGGCGACCGTCGTCACAGCGGTATTCCGCCTGGTGAACGTCCTCGGGCGCGCAGTCGGGCGGTATGGGCGGAATGCGCTGGTCGGTTCACCGCGCTGGGACTGGGGCGCGCACGGGTTCCGGCAGGTCGACGTCGAGGCCGTCGGGAACGGCGGGGACGTCGGCGGGTTCGACGCGGCGGCGCGGCGGGGGAGCGGCGAGCGAGTTCGCGGCGTGCAGCGCGGCGAGCACGCTGAAGGTGACGGCGGCGGACGTGACACCGACGGACACGCACACGAGCAACGGCTTCATCGAGGTTCTCTCCTTCGGCGAAAACTGTGCGGCGGGCACCGGGGTCGCCGATCGGACCGGAGGTTCCGGGCCGCGCAGGGGCCGGAGTGCGAAGGGCCGGCGCGTGGTGCGTCCCTGCACCGCGCCGCGCGGCGATGTCCGCCCGATGGCGAGAGGTTGCGGAGCCCGCCCCGATTCGCGGACCCACCGGACACTTCGCGGGATCGCCGCTGGTCGTTACGCGGCGTCCAGGGGAAGTCCGGCGGGAGTAGTGCAGCGCACACCCGGCATTCGGGCGGTGCCGCGCCGGGCCTTGTGCCGATCGGCCGCCGCTCGGCTGTGCCACCTCGTCGCCGCGGTTCGGCGAAGTCGCCGAGCGGGTGCGCCGTCCGCGTGAAACCCGATGCGCGGTCCGCCATTCGCATGATGGTCGGGCCGACCCGGCACTGCGCCGACGATCTTTCCGGGACCATCGGTGGCTTCGTCTCCGACGAGGGGAGATCCGGTGACCGGCCTGGAGGACGCTGCGCTGAAGGCGGGCAACATCGTGGTGCGCGGCGCTGTCCGCGCCTGGCTCGCGCAGCGCAGCGCGGAGAACCGGCGCGGCGCGGAGTTGACCGAGCTCATCGGGTTGCGCTTCGGTGGCCTGTCCGCCCGATCCCGCCGAGATCTGGTGCGGAAGCTGGAGGAGGCGGGCGACACCGCGGGCGCGCACCTGCAGGCGTGGTGCGAACGGGAGTGCGCCGACCTCGACGAGGCCGAGCGCGCCGCGGCCGTCGACGCTGCGGTGGACGCGTTGTCCGACGCCGACCTCTCGGACGCGACCTTGCTGCGCGTCGACCTCGATCCGGTGTCCCTCGCCCGGGAGGTTCGCCGCCAGGTGCCGTCCGCACCGCGCCGGGCCGGGTTGGGCGAGTCGGCGCGGGCCCTGTTCGACCGGGTGCTGGACCGCGGTTGCGTGCAGCTGGTGCACCTGGTGCGCGAGCTGCCGGAATACGAGGAGCGGCTCGCCGAGGAGGCGCTGCGCCGCCTCGGCACCGTCCTCACCGGCCTCGACCGGGTGCTGGACCGCCTCCCGGCCACCAGCCTCGACGCCCCGGCGGGCGCCGACCGGGACGAGGAGTTCCGCCACCGCTACCTGGCGGCGATGGCCCGCAAGCACGACGACCTGGAGCTGATCGGCGTCAGCGTCCGCAACTTCCGCCCGCGCACCACGCTGTCGGTCGCCTACCTGAGCCTCAGCGTGGACACCGCGTTCCAGCAGGACGCGGACTTCGAGCTCAACGAGCGGCATCACCTCGGCGGTTCGCAGCGGATCGAAGCCGCGCTGGGCCGAGCCGACCGGGTGCTGGTCCGCGGCCAGGCGGGATCCGGGAAGAGCACCCTGCTGAGCTGGCTGGTCGTCACGGCCGCGCAGGAGCGGTTCGGGCCCGCGCTCGAAGCCTGGAACGGCTGCGTGCCGGTCCTGATCAAGCTGCGCAGCCACGCGGGCCGCCCATTGCCGGCGCCCGCCGAGTTCGTCGACCTGCCGACGTTGCCGCCGGTGCCGGACGGCTGGATGCACCGGCAGCTCGACGCGGGCCGGGTGCTGCTGCTCGTCGACGGGGTGGACGAGGTCCCGCCCGGGCAGCGCCGGAAGGTGCGGGCCTGGCTGGACGAGCTGCTGCGGGGCTACCCGGGCATCCGCGTGGTCGTCACCGCGCGTCCGTCCGCGGCCGGTGCCAAGTGGCTCGCCCACGAGGGGTTCAGCGCGGTGACCCTCGAAGACATGACACCCGGTGATGTGCGCGAGTTCCTGCGCCGCTGGCACGAGGCGCTGCTCGCCGCCGACCGGGACGCCCGATCGTTCGAGCGCCCCGTCCTCGAAGCGCACCACCGCCGGTTGCTGGCCCAGCTGGAATCCCGCCCGCACCTGCGGAACCTGACCCGGAACCCGCTGCTGTGCGCGATGGTGTGCGCGCTGAACCTGGACCGCGACGGCGATCTGCCGCGCAACCGGAAAGGCCTGTACGAGGCGGCGCTGGAGATGCTGCTGGACCGCCGCGACGCCCTCCGCGAGATCACCTCCGCGGTGTCGCTGCCGTACCCGGACAAGCTGGTGCTGCTGCAGGACCTGGCGCACTGGCTGGCGCTGAACAACCGCTCCGAGCTGACCCGCGAGGAGGCGCTGACCCGGTTCGCGCGCACCCTGGGCCGGTCGACCAGGGCGTCGACCTCCGCGGAGGACGCCCTCGACCACCTGCTGGAACGCAGCGGGGTGCTGCGCGAACCGGCGGTCGGGCGCATCGACTTCGTGCACCGCACCTTCCAGGAGTTCCTCACCGCGCGGGAATCCGTCGACGACGGCAACGTCGGGCTGCTCATCGACAAGGCGAGCTCCGACCAGTGGCGCGAGGTCGTCATCATGGCGGCGGGGCTGTTCCACCGGCGGGAACGCAGCGAGCTGCTCAGCGGAATCCTGGACCTGGCCGACCGCGTCGATGGCAGGATCGCCCGCCGACTCCGGCTGCTCGCCGCGACCTGTCGCGAATCGGTGCACGACCTGGAACCCGAGGTCCTCGCGCGGCTGGACGACTGCATCGGCACGCTCGTCCCACCTGCGAACACGACGGTCAGCCGGTCACTGTCCACAGTGGGCGAATCACTGCTGGACCGGTTGCCGACGGACCTCTCCGGGCTGACCGAAGCCCAGGCGGCGGCCTGCGTCTACACCGCCAGCCTGATCAACGGTCCGGACTCACTGCCGTTGCTGCAGAAGTACGCCGCAGATCCCCGGCTGGCGGTGCAGGACGAACTCATCGACGCCTGGGAGTTCTACGACCCTGAGGAGTACGCCTGCACCGTGCTGCGAGACGCACCGCTGCACGACGGGGCGGTGCTCATTCAGGAACCGGATCTGTTGCCATGGCTCCATGAACTGCGGCACTGCCGGCACACGCATATCCAGTTCTTCGCCCCCAATCAGTTCGACATGGGGCTCCTGAACGACGTGCGTGGTTTGAGATCCTTGGACGTGCTCGGGGTCGACGCGATAGACCTCACCGCGCTCGGGCGACATCACGGTTTGCGGGCTCTCCGCCTGATGCCCCGCAAGCCGCTCGACGACATCGGCCCGCTGTCGGAACTGTCCCGATTGAAGATATTGAACATCGGGCCGATCGCGTGGAACGCCCGTTGGGAACCACTCGATTCGCTGACCGAGGTTCGAGAGCTCACCACGCGGGGCCTGCACGCGTCGGAACACCTGATCAACAGCCTTCCGCGTCCGGAGGGTGTCACGCGCCTCGATGTCCGTGTCCGTCTTCGCGAGGACGTGGATCTCGCAACCGTGACCGAGCGGTGCTCTGGGCTCCGTTACCTTGGTATTTTGCGAGCGTCATTGCGCACCGGGAACTGGGCTGCGGTTCCGCACCTGCGTGAGCTCAGGTTGTTCGACCTGAACGATTCCGCGGAACTGAGTGAGTTGGCCGCGCTCACATCCTTGCAGAAGCTCGCTTTGGAGAGTTGCGAGGCCGTCGACCTGAGCAGTCTGCGCAACCCGGACCTGGCAGTCCTCGTTCACGAGGACGCCTCGGTGAGCGGCGCTGATGACCTGCCGCCAGGGACGCGAGTGCGGCGCATCAAGTCACGGGAGAAGTCCATCGCCCGAGTCAAGAAGATGAACCGCTACTACGCCTACCGCTACTGACCCGCCAACTCCCGAATCGTCGGCAGCAGCAGCCGCAGCGCCCGCCCCCGGTGCGAGTCCGCGTCCTTCTCCGCGGCGGACAGCTCCGCCGCGGTCCGGGTCTCGCCCGCGGGCACGAAGATCGGGTCGTAGCCGAACCCGTTCGTGCCGCGTTCGGCGCGCACCACGGTTCCCGGCCATTCGCCGCGCACCACGGTCTCGGTGCCGTCCGGCAGCACCAGCGCGGCGGCCGAGACGAAGGCGGCACCGCGCCGCTCGTCGGGCACGTCCCCGATCTGGCCGAGCAGCAGGTCCAGGTTCGCCTGGTCGTCGCCGTGCCCGCCGGACCAGCGGGCGGACAGCACGCCGGGCATGCCGTTGAGCGCGTCCACGGCGAGGCCGGAGTCGTCGGCGACGGCGGGGAGTCCGGTGGCGCGGGCCGCGTCGGCGGCCTTCGCGAGCGCGTTCTCCTCGAACGTGGCCCCGGTTTCGGGTGCTTCCGGGAACTCGGGCACCGCGTCCAGGCCGACGACCTCGACGCCGGTGACGCCTTCGGCTTCGAGGATGCGCCGCAGCTCCACGAGCTTCTTCGCGTTGCGGGTGGCCAGCAGCAGGCGCGTCACCGGGCACCGCCGGGGAGTTCACCGGGGTACGGCGCGGCGAGCGCTTCGGCCTGCTTGCGGGACAGCTCGGCGCAGCCGTTCAGCGCGAAGTCCACCATGGTGTCCAAAGTGGACCGCGGGAAGGTGGCGCCCTCCCCGGTGCCCTGCACCTCGACGAGGGTGCCGTGGTCGGTGGCGACCACGTTCATGTCCACCTCGGCGCGCGAGTCCTCCTCGTACGGCAGGTCCAGCCGCACCCGGCCGTCCACCACGCCGACGCTCACCGCGGAGATCGAGCAGGACAGCGGCTTCGGGTCGGACAACCGGCCCGCGGAGCTCAGCCAGGTGACGGCGTCCGCGAGCGCCACGTACGCGCCGGTGATCGCCGCCGTGCGGGTGCCGCCGTCGGCCTGGATCACATCGCAGTCCAGCGCGATCGTGTTCTCGCCCAGCGCCGCCAGATCGATGCAGGCGCGCAGCGAACGGCCGATGAGCCTGCTGATCTCGTGGGTGCGGCCGCCGATGCGGCCCTTCACCGATTCGCGCACTCCGCGGGTGTTCGTCGCCGACGGCAGCATCGCGTACTCGGCGGTGACCCAGCCGAGGCCGGAACCGGTGCGCCAGCGCGGCACCCCGTCCTGCACGCTCGCCGCGCACAGCACGCGGGTCTTCCCGAACTCGACCAGGACCGAACCGGCAGGCCAGTCCTGGTATCCGCGGGTGATTCGCACGTCCCGGAGCTGATCGTCGCTCCGCCCATCCGCTCTCGCCACGCGCCCACCCTAACTGCCGGGGTCGCGCCCGTTCTGGGTGGCGGTGACCGGAGCGCTACCAGTCGAGGGTGCGCCACTCCACGGCCTTCGGCCGCCGCCCCGTCGCCAGGAAGTCCCGCAGCGCCGCCGCCAGCACCGCCGGGTCCACGCCGCTGCCCGCGGGGAACTCGGCGTCTTCGCTGATCAGCGCGGGTGATTCCGGGTCGCCGTCGAGGACGGCGTAGTCGTGGTCGGTGTCGATGTGGCTCAGGTAGCCGTAGCCGCCGGACACCGCCGCGATCACGTCGTGGTCGAGCATGCCGGTGGCGGAGTCCGCGGGTTCCCGGCCCTCGTGCCAGATCGTCGCCGGGCCCGCGTTGGGCTCCGACAACCGGCGCACCAGGTCGTCGACCTCGCCCGGTTCGGTGACGCTGAGCCCGTCGCCCGCGTTCGCGTCCGCCGTCGACGCGATCGACCACACCGCCGTGATCGTCATGCTCGTCCTTCCCGCCGCGCCCGCGGCGCGCTCAGATCAGGTAGTCGCGACCGGCCTCGACGACCTCCACCGGGCCGTCGAACTCCTCGGTCGCCTCCCGCAGGATCTCCTGCGGGTCGGTCCACGGTTGCAGGTGGGTCAGCAGCAGCTGCCGCACCCCGGCCCGCTTCGCCACCCGCGCCGCCTGCCGCCCGGACAGGTGTACCCCGTCGGGGCGATCCGGCGAGTCCGACCACGACGCTTCCGCCAGCAGCGCGTCCGCGCCCCGCGCCAGCTCCTCCAACGCCGCGCACGGACCGGTGTCCCCCGTGTAGGCCAGCACCCGGTCGCCCGCCGCCACCCGGAACCCCCACGCCGGGCACAGGTGGTCCACCGCGAACGCCGACACCCGGAACGGGCCGACCTCAGCGGGCACGTCGACACCCCCGAACTCGTACACGTCCCCCAGGTCGGTCTCCGCCAGCTCCGCGGCGTTCGGCGCGTACAACCTCGTCAACCGGTCCTGCGTCTCCGGCGGGCCGAACACCGGCAGCTTGCGGCGCGTCGTGTCGTGCGGCGGCTCCGGGTGGTAGCGGCGCAGCACCGTCAACGCCCCGAAGTCCGAGCAGTGGTCCGGGTGCAGGTGGCTGAGGAACAGGCCGTCCAGCTCGAACGGGTCCAGGTGGCGCTGCAGCGCTCCCACGGTCCCGTTGCCCAGGTCGAGCGCGATCCGCGCCCCACCGGCTTCGACGAGGTAGCCGGAGGCGGGTGAATCCGGCCGGGGCAGGCTGCCGGAACATCCGAGAATCGTCAGCTTCACGCTGACGAGCCTGACATGGCGAACGGCCGAGCGGACCCGAAAGCCCCGAACGGCCCCAAGAAGCGGCTCGCCAAGCGGGTGAACCTCGCCGGATCACCCGTCGTGCGGAACTCGTGGGCCGGCTCCTGCGGCCCCGCCAGCATGTCCTGCTCGGTGAGCACCCGCACCACGTCCTTCGCGGTCTCCTCCGCGCTCGACACCAGCGTCACCTGATCGCCCATCGCCAGTTGCAGCACGCCCGTCAACATCGGGTAGTGCGTGCAGCCCAGCACCAGCGTGTCCACATCGGCCCGCTGCAGCGGATCCAGGTAGCCCTGCGCCAGCCCCAGCACCTGGCGGCCGCTGGTGATGCCGCGCTCCACGAAGTCCGCGAACCGCGGGCACGCCGCCGTCGTCAGCCGCACCTGCGGGGCCGCGGTGAACGCGTCGTCGTAGGCGCGGGAACGGATCGTCGCCGCCGTGCCGATCACCCCGACCCGGTCGTTGCGGGTCGTCGCCACCGCGCGGCGCACCGCGGGCAGCACCACCTCCACCACCGGCACGTCGTAGCGCTCCCGCGCATCCCGCAGGCACGCGGCCGACGCCGTGTTGCAAGCGATGACCAGGGCCTTCACCCCGCCCTCCACCAGCGAATCGGTGATCGCCAAGGTGCGTTCGCGGATGTCGGCCAGCGGGCGCGGCCCGTACGGGGCGTTCGCCGTGTCGCCCACGTAGCGGATCGCCTCGCCCGGCAGCTGGTCCAGCACGGCCCGGGCGACGGTCAGCCCGCCGACCCCGGAGTCGAAGATCCCGATCGGCGCGTTCGTCACGCCGACAGTGTGCCAGGCTGCGCCGTTCCCGAGCGGCGACGAGTGCCGCGCGCCACCAGCCACGCCGCCAGCAACCCGCCGAGCGCCCCGCACAGGTGACCCTCCCACGAGATCATCGGCTGACCGGGCAGCACGCCCCACAGCAGGCCGCCCCAGTAGAAGAACAGCACCACCGCCACCACGATCTGCCCCAGGCTGCGGTTGAAGAAGCCGCGCACCAGCAGGAACACCATCCAGCCGAACGCCACTCCCGACGCGCCCACGTGCACGCCGCCGGTCGCGATCAGCCAGGTGCCGAGGCCGCCGACGACCCACACGATCGCCGTCACCGCCACGAACTGCCCCACCCCGTTCGCCAGCAGCAGCCAGCCCAGCACCAGCAGGGGCACCGTGTTCGACATCAGGTGGCCCCAGCCCGCGTGCAGCAGCGGAGCCCACAGGATCCCGTCCAACCCGCTGATCCGGTGCGGCACGATGCCGTTCTGGTCGAGGTTTCCCGGCGTCGCCTGGTCCCAGAACTCGACGGCGTAGAGCACCGCCACCATGAACGCCATCTGCACCACCGCGCGCAGCGGATTCCGCGGGAGCACGCGCGGCCGCTCTGGCTGATTCGTCACCTTTTCGAGGTTACGCGGAGGAGTGACCTCGGTGGCTCGGGGACGAGCCGGTACCGCCATCCGGGCCAGCTAAGCTCCCGCACCGTTCGCCGAACCGGAATCTCCAGGAGGTAACAGCGGTGCCCACTCCCGCCGAGCAGGCCGTGCCGGCCGGAGCGCAGCACGGGCACGGCCCCACCTGGGACGCGGGGACCGCGAGCCTGCTGTGGACCGACCTGCGCGCCCGCGCCGTGCACCGCTACGCGCCCGACGACACCGATCACTCCATGCAGGTCCCGCAGCAGGTCAGCGCGGCCAAACCGCGCACCCGCGGCGGGCTGCTGCTGCACTTCGACGAAGGCGTCGCGCTCTACGACGCCGACGGGGAACGCCGCACCTGGCTCACCTTCTGGGCCCGCGACGGGGTGCGGGCCGGCGAGACCACCGTCGACGTGTGCGGGCGGGTCTGGGCGACCACCGTGTGCGAGCACGAGGACGGCGACGGATGGCTCGTCCGGGTCGACCCGACCGGGGCCGCGCACGTCATCGCCGGCGGGATCGCCGCGGGCAACGGGCTCGCCTGGAGCCCCGACGACACCCGGCTGCACCTCGCCGACAGCGCCGCCCGGCGCGTCGATGTGCTGACCGTCGACCAGGTGACGGGCGATGCCACCGCGCGCGATGCCGCGTTCGAGGTCGACGGGGAACCCGCCGGGATGTGCGCCGACGCCGACGGCTGCCTGTGGATCGCGATGCGCGACCGCGGCGAAGTGCGGCGCTACGCGCCCGACGGGCGGCTCGACCGGACCGTGCCGCTGCCGTCGCAGCGCCCCACCGGCTGCTGCTTCGGCGGCGAGGACCTCACCGACCTCTACATCACCACCGCCCGCGACGGCCTCGCCGAACCTGGGGCCGCGGACGGGGCGCTGCTGGTCCTGCCCGGCGCGGGGTCGGGGCTGCGGGCGCACAGCTTCCCCGGCTGACCCGCTCTTCGCGAGTGAACGGACCGTTCGTCCGATCTAGTTGGTCGAACGGTCCGTTGACTCGGGCGTGGTGGCCGCGTCTAGCGGCCCGCTCCTGGGGCGCTCGGGTCGGAGTGAACGGACCGTTGGTCCGATCTAGTTGGACGGGCGGTCCGTTCACTCGGGCGCCGTGGACGAAGCGGAGTGAACGGACCGTTGGTCCGCTCCGGTTGGACGGGCGGTCCGTTCACTCCGCTCCGGTGGAGGTGGGTGGGCTCTGGTGATCGTCTCGGCCGCCCGTTGCCTCGGGAGGAGTGAACGGACCGTTCGTTCGATCTAGTTGGTCGAACGGTCCGTTCACTCGGGTGCGGTGGCCGCGCCTAGCTGACCGTTCCTGGAGCGTTCGGGGTCGGAGTGAACGGACCGTTGGTCCGATCTAGTTGGGCGGGCGGTCCGTTCACTCGCTTCCGGGTCAGGACTTGGTTCGGAGGGCTTCGGCGCCCGTGCCGTCCGCGTCGTGGTGCGGCCAGCGCGGGGTGTCGCCCGTGGGGGTGTCGCCGAGGACGGTGACGCGCTGGCCGACGCGGCGGTCGGCGTAGTCGTTGATCGCGTAGTGCTGGGTGGCGCGGTTGTCCCACATGGCGATGGCCCCGGCGTTCCAGCGGAACCGGCACACGTTGCTCGGGTGCTCGGCGACGGCGTAGAGGTGCTGGAGCAGCGCGTCGCTCTCGGCGGCGGTCAGCTGCGGGATGCGGCGGGTGAACATGCGGTTGACGTACAGCGAGCGCCGCCCCGTCTCGGGGTGCACCCGCACCACGGGGTGTTCGGCTTCGCTGCGGAACGAGCCGTTGGGGTGCTCGAACACGTGGATCGCGGTGAGCCCGTCGAGCATGTCGCGCAGCGGCGCGGAAAGGGATTCGTAGGCGCGGTGCTGGTTGCTCCACATCGTGTCCCCGCCGAACGGCGGGCATTGCACGATCTGCAGGATGGAGGCGACCGGCGGAGTGGGGCTGAAGGTGACGTCGGTGTGCCACACGTCGGCTTTGGCGCCCTGCGCGGAATCGAGCACGACGATTTCTTCGTGCCCGTCGAGCTTCGGCAGGAACGGGTGCACTTCGAGTTCGCCGAGCCGCTTGCCGAAGTCGATGTGCGCCTGCGGTCCGAGCCCGGCGGCCTCGGGGAAGAACAGCACGAGGTGTTCGAGCAGCAATGCGTGGACCTGCGCGAACGTCTCGTCGGAGAGGTCGTTCAGGTCGATGCCGCGGACTTCGGCGCCGAGCGCGCCGCTGATCGGACGAACCTGCAGGCCGGTGTCCTGAGCGGGAGCCACCATGATGATGCGCCTTTCTGAGTGGAGCCGATGACACTTGTTCCGCGCACGCGGAATGGCGGATCGGCGAATCGAGGAATCGCCGTCCGGATCGGGTCGAATTCTTGACCGGATTCGGGTTCCGGTGCGATGCTGCGCGAACCGGATTCGAGTTCCGGTGGTGATTTTCCCCGGGCGAAGGAACCGCGTGAAATGCGCGGGAAATCGGGGGAGCGCGAGCCGGGAATCCGGCTGGAGAACACCGGAAGCATGAACAGGAGTGCACCAGTATGGCTTCGGAGACGACGGATCCCGGCGCGCGGTTGGCGGCGCTGACCGACCTCGCCACCCCGTTCGCGGTGCGCGCGGCGGTGACGCTCGGCGTCCCGGACCGGATCGCGGAGGGCACCGGCGGGCTCGCCGAGCTGGCCGCCGCCACCGGAACCGACGCCGATTCGCTGGCGCGGCTGCTGCGCCACCTGGTGGCGATCGGGTTCGTGGCCGAGCAGGACGGCCGCTTCGAGCTGACCGACGTGTCCCGGCACCTGCTGGGCGCGGACAGCGCGTGGCAGAAGAAGTGGCTGGACCTGGACGGGCCGGGCGTGAAGATGGACCTGGCGTACGCGGGCATGGCGCACTCGGTGCGCACCGGCCGCTCCGGGTACGGGCCGGTGCACGGCGTGCCGTTCTGGGAGGACTACCAGCGGGACGACGCGCTGCGCGGCTTCTTCGGCGCGATCATGGCGGCGCACGCGTGGCAGACCGGCCCGCTGCTGGCGGCCGAGTACGACTGGTCCGCGGTCAAGAACGTGATCGACATCGGTGGCGGGGTGGGCGCGCTGCTCGTCGAGGTGCTGCGCGGGCAGCCGCACCTGGAGGGCGCGGTGCTGGACCTGCCGCCGGTGGCCGCCGAAGCCGACGAGGCGCTCGCCGCTTCCGAGGTGTCCGGCCGCGCCGAGTTCGTGCCCGGCAGCTTCTTCGACGAGCTGCCCACCGGCTACGACCGGTACGTGGTGTCCCGGGTGCTGACGGACTGGCCGGACGCCGACGCGGTCCGCATCCTGCGCCGCTGCGCGGAGGCCGCGGGCAGCGCGGGCCGCATCCTGGTGGTGGAGGTGCTGGCCGGGGAGGAGCACGCGAAGAACAACTCCTCGTTCGACCTGCAGTCGCTGTCGCTGCTCGGCGGCCGCGAACGCTCCGTCGCCGACTTCGAGGCGCTGGCCGCCGAAGCCGGTCTCGTCGTGCGCGGCACCCGCAGCTGGGACGGCGGCCTGGTGCTCGTGGAGTGCGAGCTCGCCGGGTAGCCACCCCGCCCCGGCCTGGGCGGTGCTCATGCCCAGGCCGGGAGGTGCCGGGCCCGCGGATCGGGCAGCACCCCCACCTGGTGCAGCCGGTCCAGCAGCGACAACCGGTGCTGCCCGAGCCCGGCCATGTTGTGCATGACCGTGTAGCGCAACCGGTCGTTGCCGCCGGTGCAGCGCAGCGCGCGCCGCCCCACCACCCGGCCGGTCCACGACAGGTCCGTGATCATGCGGGCCGCGTTGTGGCTCGTCTGTCCGATGTGGACCAGTTCGGGGAGTCGTTCCGCCTCGTACGAGCGAATTCCCGCGTCCACCGCCTCCGCGCCCAGGTCGTCGCCGAGGTGCCGGGCGAGGCTCTCCGCATCCGTGATCGACGTGTTCATGCCCTGCGCCGCCATCGGGTGCACCGCGTGCCCCGTCTCGCCGACCAGCGCCAACCCCGGAATCCCCAGGCTCGGTGCCAGGAACCGGGACACCGGCAGCACCTGCCGGTTCGCCGCGCTCGCCCGCAGCGCCTCCGCCAGCGGCTCCAGCGCGGGTGTGTCCCGCACCAGCCGCTCGATCCACCCGGCCATGCCGTCGGCGTCCAGTCCGCGCAGCTCGTCCGGACCCACCTGCACGTACAGCCGAACCCGGCCGCCCGGCAGCGGGTACCGCAACCGCAGGCCGCGTTCGCTGACGTAGGCCGAGAAGTCCTGCTCGACCCGCGGCGCGTCCGCGATGTCGAACGCCGCCAGCCGGTGCGGGTACTCGTCGCGCCGCACCTCGATGCCCGCCGCCTTCCGGAGCCGCGAGGAGACGCCGTCCGCGGCGACCACCAGCGACGCCCGCACCTCCCGCTCGTGCCCGCCCTCGGCGACCCGCACCCCCACGACCCGGCCGTCCGCGTCCCGCAGCAGATCCCGCACCAGCGCACCCCGGCGGAACTCCACCGAACCGTCCAGCCGGTCCGCCAGCGCATCCAGGATCACCGGGTAGTCGTGCGCCAGCAGCCACCGCTCCTGCTCGCGCAACCGGTCGTAGTCCAACGCCATCAGCGGTGCGCCCGCGGTGTCCCGCGCCACCAGCCGCGCCAGCCGCAGCCCGCCGCGCTCCTCCAGCCGCCGCGCCACGCCCCAGTCCCGCAGCACCCGCAGCGCGCCCGGCTGCAGCACCTCGCCCTTCGCGACCCGCGACGGCTCGGCGCTCTTCTCCAGCAGCAGCACCCGGAAACCCCGCGAGCTCAACGCGCAGGCCGCGGCGAGGCCGCCGACCCCGGCGCCGCACACCACCACATCGGCGTCCACGGTCAACTCCTCCCCGCCGCATCGCGGTAGCGGGCCAGCGCCCGCAACGCCAACCCGTTCGCCAACGCCCGGTTCCCGTAGCGGGACACGTGGCGCACGTACTCGTTCACCGGAGCCGCCGACCACGACCCGTCCGGGCGGCGCGCGTCCAGCAGCCAGCGCACCCCGCGCCGCACCTCCGCGCCCTCGGTGCCGCCGCTCGCGACCAGCAGCGCGCCGACCGCCCACGCCGTCTCCTCGACCGTGCCCGGCTCGTCGCCACCGGTTCCCCACGAGCCGTCCGGCAGCTGCGCGCGCACCAGCCACTCCTGCGCCCGCCGCGCCGCATCCGAACCGCCCGCCCCGGCGCGCACCAGCGTCTGCAGCACCGCCGAGGTGCCTGCCGTGTGCATCCGGTACCACACCGATTCGAACGAACCGTCCGGCCGCTGCGCCCGCTGCAACCAGCGCACCGCCTTGCGGATCCGCCGATCCGCCGCCGGAACCCCGGAATCCAGCAGCCCGTCCAGCGACTGCGCCGTCATGTGCGGGCACGGCCCGCTGTTCGCCACCTTCGTGTTCCGCACGCACAAGCCCCACGAACCCCGCGAGTCCTGCTGCGCGAACAACCAGCGCGCGCCCGCGTCCAGCGCGGGGCGCTGCAGCTCACCCGGGAATCGGGCCAGCGCCGACATGATCTCCCCGGTCTCCAGCGACGCCGGCCAGCCCTTGCCGGACCAGCCCCAGAAACCCGGCGGGCAGCCGAACGCCGTGAACGGCCGGTGTTGCTGCTCCCGCAGGAACACCTCGCGGGTCGCCAGCAGCCGCTCGTCCGCCGCGTACCCGGCCTCCAGCAACCCGCCCCCCGCGTACATCGACCAGGTCAGCCCCAGCGGGCCGCTGTTCCACGACCCGTCCTCGTTCACCTGCTCCCGGAACCAGCGCACCGCGCCCGCCACCATGTCCGCGCCCAGGCCCGCGCGCGCCAGGCCGCCGCAGATCAACCCGGTCACCCACGCGTCCTCGCACCAGCCGCCGGTGCTGCCCTCGTGCGCGTACACCTCGCGGATGATCGCCAGCGCGCCCGGCGTGCCCGCCTTCGCCAGCAGCCGCGTCACCGGCGTCTGCTCCCGCGTCGCCGCTTGCGCCAAGCCCAACGCGCACACCATCGGCGCGCGCAGGTCGAACAACCGCAGGAACGGGCCGCGCAGCACCGCCAGCTCCAGCGGGAACCGGCGCATGTCCGAGGTCCGCAACCAGCCGACGAACGAGTAGAACTGGCGGCACCAGGCCGTCACCTCCGGGTGCGGAATCCCGTCCAGGCCACCGTGGTCCAGCATCCAGCGCTGCCCGGCCGCCACCGCGTCGCCCGCCGACTCCGGCGCCACCAGCTGCAGCGTCGCCGACGCCACCGCCGTCGGGCCCGCCTCGTCCGCACCGCCCGGCACCATGCTCCAGCCGCCGGTGTCCGACTGCTGCGCCCGCAGCCACGCCACGCCCCGCTCGATCAGGTCCGCCGAACCCCGCGGATCGGCGAAGTGCAGCGCGCTCACCGCGCCCACCGTGCTCAACGTGGACGTCAGCCCGTCCTCCGAGTAGTCGAACACGCCGTCCGGGCGCCGCGCGGCGAACACCGCCTCCGCCGCGGCCTCGATCGCCTCGGAGACCTCCTCGGCCCGCGAAGTCGTCATGGCAGCGTCGCCTCCCGTCGCTCCGCCGTGGGGAACTCGTGCCCCGAACGCAGCACGGCCTGCGCACCGAGGCTGAACACCAGCGCGGGCACCAGCACCGCCAACGCGAGCCACAGGCCCGCCGCACCCGCGATCAGCGCGCCTGCCAGCACCAACCGCTCCGCGACGAGGATCTCGTGCGCCCGCAACGCCTTCCGCGGCGGCAACTCCCGGATGTGCTCCAGCAGCAACGAGAACGCCGCCGTCCCGGCGCACGCCGCCACCGTCGCCAACGCCGAATAGCCGCCCCGCTGCGGCACCGCCTCCGCCAGCGCCAGCACCACCAGCAGCCCCGACGCGTACAGCGCGAACGACAGCCGCACCGCCACCGGAACACCGCTGCGCACCGGCACCGACCGGTAGCCACCGGCCCGATCGCCGTCCACGTCGCGCATCGTCCCCACCAGGTTCGACGCCGCGTCGTGCGCCAAGAACACCAGCGCGAACACCAGCACCGGCCACGGCAACCGGTCCGCGCCCAGCAGCGCGCCCGCCGCCAGCGCCAGCGCCGTCAGCGCGCCGCGCACCAGGTTCCCGGACAGGCCGCGCGCCTTGCAGAACCGGCTGTAGGCGACGATGCCCGCCGTCGCCACCACCACCAGCAGCACCGCCCGCCAGTTCACCAGCAGCGCGAACACCGCGGCCGCCGCCGCGCACCCCACCCCGCAGGCCAGTGCCGCGCGCGGCGACAACCGGCCGGACGGGATGGGCCGCTGCGGCTTCCCGATCGCATCCAGCTCCCGGTCGAAGTAGTCGCCCAGGTAGTGCCCGGACAACCAGCCCAGCGCGGGCACCACCGCCGCAGCCACCAGCGGCACGCCCCAACCGGCGCCCGCGGTGACCGCGCCCGCGATCCCCACCATCGCCGGATAGCAGGTCGTGTAGGGCCGCCAGGTCTCGACGTGCGCCCGGATCCCGCGGCGCACCGCGGACATCGACGCGGCCACGGCTAGCGGTCCCGGTGGATCGCGAGGTCCGCGACCGCCGCCAGCAGCCGCGCGCCCTCGCCGACCGGCAGCACCGCCAGATCCCGGTGCGCCTGCCGGATCTCCTCGGCCGCCTCCGCCGCGGCGCGCTCCACCGCGCCCAGCCGGGTCAGCACGTCCCGCAGCAGCGCGAACGACTCCACCGGCGACCGGGAGCCGCTGAGCGCCTCCGCCAGCAGCGCGCGATCCCGCGTCCCCGCCATGCCGTGCGCCACGATCACCGGGAACGTCGGCCGCATGTTCCCCGCATCGCTGCTGCCCGACTTGCCGGTCACCTCGGTGTCCGCCAGGTACGGCAGCAGGTCGTCGTGCATCTGGAACGCCGTGCCGACCCGGTCGGCGAACCGCGTCGCCGCCGCCACCTGCTCGGCGTCCCCGCCGCCGAGCACCGCGCCGGACCGGCACGCCGCCCGGAACAGGGCACCCGTCTTCAACGCCGCCATCCGCCGGTACCGCTCCGGCGGGCACGCCGGGTCCCGCAGCAGCTCCGCCTCCAGCGCCTGGCCCCGGCACAGGTCCACGCCCGCGTCGGCGACCGCGCGCACCGCGGCCAGCACCGGTTCGGCGGGCAGCCCGCACTCGGTGAGCGCGGCGAACAGGCTCAGGATCAGCGCGTCCCCGGTGACGATCGCGTCCGGCACCCCGAACCGCACCGGTACCGAAGCCCGGCCGCGCCGCAGCTCGTCGCCGTCGATGATGTCGTCGTGCACCAGCGACGCCACGTGCAGGTACTCGATGGCGACCGCCGCGGGCAGCACCGCGGCGCGGTCCCCGCCGACGGCCTCCGCCGCCGCGACCAGCATCACCGGGCGCAGCACCTTGCCCGGTGCCAGCAGCGCGTACCGCGACACCTCGCCGATGTGGTCGGTGCCCGCCGGCCAGCGGCGCTCCAGCTCGGCGCGCAGCTCCGCGGCCACCGGCGACGCGGCCAGCACCGCCGCCGGATCCCCGGACAGGTCGTGGGCGTCGGTGATCCGGGCGGTCACCGGGCGGGCTCGCTGACCTCGGCGGCCAGGTCTCCGATACCGGGCTCCGCGGGCGCGAGTTCGGTGGAGAACTCGGCCGCGACCTCCAGCACCAGGTCGTTCGCGTCGGAGGTGCCGACGGTCAGCCGCACCCCGGACTCGGCGATCTCCCGCACCACCACGCCGCGCTCGGCGCACCGGTCCACGAAGCGCTGGTTCGCGGCGCCCAGCGGCAGCCACAGGAAGTTCCCGCCGCTGGCGGGCACCGGGATGCCGCGCGCCAGCAGGCCGTCCCGGAGCCGGTCGCGTTCGGCGGCGACCTCCGCGCACTGGGCGCGCATCACCGCGGACGCCGCCAGCGCCGCCGCGGCCGCCGCCTGTGCGGGGGCGCTCACCCGGAAGAACAGCGCGCCCGGCTTCAACGCGGCCACCACCGGTTCCGGTGCCAGCAGGTAACCGACGCGCATCCCGAGCAGCCCGTAGGACTTCGAAAAGGTCCGAGCGATGGTCAGGCGCTGGTCCGTTCGGGCTAGTTCGATTCCATCCGCAATAGTCTCGGTGGTCCCGGTCGCGAAGTCGATGTAGGCCTCGTCGAGCACCACGTGCACATCACTCGGAATGCGATCGAGGAACCCGGTGATCTGTTCCGCGGTCAGGATCGATCCCGTCGGATTGTTCGGGTTGCACAGCAGAACCGCACGAGTGCGTTCCGTGATCGCGGCCGCCATCGCGTCCAGGTCGTGCGCCGCATCCCGCAGCGGCACGCCCACCGCGGTCGCTCCGGCGTTGCGGATCATCAGCGGATACATCTCGAACGACGGCCACGGGTGCACCACCTCGGTGCCCGGGCCCGCGTGGACCTGCAGGAACTGCTGGAGCAGCGCGCCGGACCCGACCCCCGCCAGCACCCGTTCCGCGGCCACCCCGTGGTGCTCGGCGATGCGCGCGACCAGATCCGCGGAGAACGGGTCCGGAGTGAGGTTCAGCGTGTCGAGCGCGGCTTCGGCGGCAGTTCTCACGCCGGGCAGCGGTGGGGCGAAATTCTCGTTCAGGGAGAGCTGGTGCACAATTGAGGTCACAGTGCCAATCCCGTTCTGGCCGCTGGGTTTCATGGCCTCTCGTGCGGTGTCCGCCGGTTCTGTTCCGGACCGCTCGTGATGCTGGTCGAATACTGTGTTCCGCGGCGTTCGATGTCAAGGTTCGCGTTCTCGTGGAACGTTAGGTCCGTGTTTCGGAATCCGCGTGGTCGGTTTTCTTCGAGGGGATTCCCTGAATGTTCTGCGGCAGGGGGTCGCGGCGCCGCCGGTGCGGACCGCCGCTGTGCTAGCCCTCCGGGGGAGCGGCCGAGCCCCCGCGCCCGTCGCCCGTCGCGCGCCCGTCCGCGCGCGTTGCAACCAATCTGTGATCCAGGTGGATTCACCAGGTCAGCGGGTTCCGGCCCCGGTGCCGCGCGGCCTGCGCGAACGTGGTCGCCCGAATGGCTCTGGAATATTCCACCGGTCGTTCGGTACACCGGACGCGGTGCGTCCGCCACAGCGGCAGTCGGGGCCCGGTGGCCGCACCCGCCACGGTCCGGGGACCGCTGGCTGCGCCACGACCGGCGGGAGTACCGGTCGCGGCAGAACCGCGGCCCCGGTGCGTTCGGGGCGCGCCGGGGCCGCGGACCCGTTTCCCCGGCATTCGGCGCGAAAGCGCGGCGCCGACCCGAATACCGCCGACCGGGCGAATCGCGGATTGCCGAACGGCACTGTGAAAACGGCAAATACCGGCACTTTTGGGCCGAATGTCGCCGCGATTAGGGTCGCAGACGATTCCTCAATGGCAGCGGGGCGGGCACCGGCCCGTTTCGTGGAGGGACCCGGGAACGGACCACGCGCAGCCGATCCCGGACAACCGACAACGCCCGGGACGCCCCATCGACCCGGACGCGAGATCGAGGAGAGCAAGATGGTCGCTGCCCCACGTCGTCTGGCCCGCATCGCCGGGATCGCCGCGGTCGCCCTCTCGGCCGCCGCCACCGTCTCCGTCTCGGCCGCCCAGGCCGAACCGGCCGACGTCAGCCCGTACATCGTCGGCGGCCAGGACGCCGACATCGCCGACCACCCGTTCGTCGTCGCCCTCACCACGCCCGACGGACAGCAGTTCTGCGGCGGCTCGCTCGTCTCCGAGACCAAGGTCGTCACCGCGGCGCACTGCACCACCGGCTCCGACCCGTCCGAGATCAACGTGCTCAGCGGGCAGACCGAGATCAGCGGCACCGGCGGCACCGTCTCCGAGGTCAGCGACGTCTGGGTGCACCCCGAGTACACCGACGCCACCCAGGGCTTCGACGTCTCCGTGCTGACCCTGTCCGCGCCCGTCGAAGGCGCCGCGCCGATCGAGCTGGCCACCGCCGACGACGCCGGCTACACCGCGGGCACCGACGCGACCCTCCTCGGCTGGGGGACCACCCAGGAAGGCGGCTCCACCTCCGACCACCTCAAGACCGCGACCGTGCCGGTCAGCTCCGACGCCGACTGCTCCGCCGGGTACGACGAGTACAGCCCCGACTCGATGGTCTGCGCCGGTCTGCCCGAGGGCGGCGTCGACGCCTGCCAGGGCGACTCCGGCGGCCCGATGGTGGCCGACGGCCGCCTCATCGGCGTCACCTCCTGGGGCGAAGGCTGCGCCCGCCCCGGCAAGCCCGGCGTCTACGCCCGCGTCGGCGCCTACAACGACGTCCTGACCGAGCAGATCGGCAACTGATCCGCTGAACGGTACGAGAACGGGGCGGTCCACGCGGACCGCCCCGTTCTCGCGTTCCCGGCGGACGTCCCGTCCTGGCCTCGTCCTACCGGCGACGTCCCCTCAGCCGCCGAGCGGCGGCCACCCGCGCGCACCGCAGCGGGTTCGCCGCGCTTTCCCCGCGAGGACGTGGGCTTCTCCCGCGGTGGAGCCACCGGGGACGAGGACCCCGCAGCGGTGGATGCGCTCCGCCGGCCGAGCGGGAACCCGAGCTCACGCGAGCTGGCGGGCCGAGCGGTCCTCGAACTTGGTGGCGTAGCCGCCGATGACCGCGCGCGATTCCACGGTCCCCAGCGCGACCCGGTCCAGGCAGTCGACGGATTCGCGGAACGCCGCGACCCGCTCCTCGTCGTCCAGCAGCAGTCCGCACTCCTGGCTCTCCAGCAGCACCGTCGCCACGCCACGGGCGAACTCGATCACGGTGAACGGGCCGCCGAGCCCGGCGTGCACGCCCAGGTTCGTCGGCAGCACCCGCACCGCGATGTTCGGCGCCTCCGCGCAGCGCAGCAGGTGCCGCAGCTGCCCGGCGCTCACCGCCGGACCGCCGACGGGCCGGGCCAGCACCGACTCGTCGAGGTAGGCGGTGAACGACACGGGCGACGCCTTGTGCAGGATGCCCTGCCGCACCTGGCGCACGTTGACCTGCTCGTCGACTTCACCGGTCCCCGCGCCGGACGCCGCGCACACCGCGGTCGCGTACGCCCGGGTCTGCAGCAGCACCGGCACGTAACCGAGGCTGAGCTCGGTGAGCCGGGACGCGCGCTGCTCCGCGTCGATGCAGGCGCGGGTGTGCGCCGACAACCCCGCCATCGCCTCCCACCACGACGGGCGCCCCAGCTCTTCGGCCATCGTCAGCAGCTGCTCGCGCCGCTTGCCGCGCACCCGCAGCGCCGCCAGCACCGCAGCCAGGTCGGGTCCGCCGATACCGCGCTGCGCCGTCTCGATGCGGCTGATCTTCGCGATGCTCCAGCCGAGCTGTTCGGCGAGCACTCCCTGGGACATCCCTTTGTCCTTGCGCACCTTGCGTACCTCTGCCGCCAGTGCGCGGGCCCGGGGGGAGTTCGACATGATCGTCAGAATATGGTGCCAGCGCGGAAAAAACCGTCGCTCGATCAGGTACTGGTGAACTGCCCGAACCGCCGCAGATTCCCGATTCCACCTCGAAGATGCGCCTCCGCCGAGAACTTCCGGGCCGCGATCCACCAGCGCAGCCCCGCTCCGGCACCGGACCTCCCGGCCGACCACGCGCGGTGATGTCGCGGGGACCCGGAAACCGGGCCCCCGCCACCCCCAGGCCATCCGACCCCCCGGATGCCGTGCGGCGCCTCCCCCGCGGTGCCGCTGAGATCAGGTTGGCACGACCGCCACCACCGCTTCCACTGGAACGGCCGACAATTCGCCGGAACATGTGGAGTGCCCTCGAGATCAGTTCGCGGGGATAGACTCGGCCCGGGGAGGGCCGTCAGCCGCCGCGCGCAACGGTCGCAGCACGCACGCTCCGCAGAGCGGGCGGCACCGCACATGTGGAAGGACACATGCCGTCAACCGGAACCTCCGAGATCGCAGCCGCCGACGCCGAACACCGGCGGGTGCACGCCCCGCAGGCACTCCTGGACACGACCCTGGACCAGCTGCGCACCCTGGTGGTGGTGCACGAGGCGGGCACCGCGCTGGCCGCGGCCCGGCTGCTCGGCCGCGAGCAGTCCAGCGTGCAGAAGCAACTGGACACCCTGAACCGGAACTTCCGCGAACTGTGCGGCGAACCGCTGGTCCTCAAGCAGGGCAGGGGGAAGAGCGCGCTGTTCACCGGCACCGGTGAGGCGCTGGTCGAGCGCGCGCGGGACACCCTCGACGACTGGCTGGACGTGGTCACCGACTCCCGGCGCCGCGTCGGCGGATCGCTGCGGGTCGGCACCACCCGGTTCACCCTCGGCTTCCTCACACCCGCGGTGGAGCGGGTCGCCGCCGGGTTCCGCGATGACGGCATCGACCTCAAGGTGGTGCACCTGCGCACCCGCAACCTGCTGGAAGCGTTGCGCGCCAACGAGGTCGACCTGGTCTGCGGCAGCACCCTCACCCACGTCGGGGCGGACCCGGAAGGGCTCGACGTGCTGGAGTGGCGGCGCAGCGGGCTCACCCTCGTCACCAACCTGGACCGGAGGCTGGTCGCCGGTCCCGCGGTCCGCGCCGCCGCGCTGCCGCGGCTGCCGCTGATCGTCGCGGGCAGCGGGCTCGTCACCGAGTTCCTGCGCGGCTGGTACGGCGCCGACTACCGGGGGGCGCTGAACGTGGCCGCCGAAGTCGACGACGTGCGCTACGGGTTCGAACTGCTCAGCTCCGGGCTGCTGCACGGCTGCATGCTGGTCACCCGCGGCGTCGCGGAGGCGGCGATGGACGGCAGGCTGCCGGACGGGCGCGGGCTGCGGACCCTCGACGTGCTCGGCGACCTGGAACCGGAGCTGGAGGTGCTGGTCGGCGCGTTCGCGCGGGCGGGCGAGCTGGAGCAGCACGACGCGGGGCATCCGCTGAACCGGTTGTGGTCGGCGCTGACCAGCAGGCACGACGAGTGGCGCGCGGAGAAGTCCACCCGGGCCTGACCGGCCCGACAGTTCGCCGAGACGTCTCCGCCCGGCCACCGGGTTCTCACCGCAGGTGAGCCCGCGCCGGTGAAGGTGTTGCGCGTGAGCGAGCCGAGAACCGCAGGACGACCGGTGCGCACCCTGGTCGCGCTGGGCGATTCGACGACCGTCGGCATGGGCGACCGGACACCGGGCGGCGGCAGGCGCGGGTTCGCCCGGCTGCTCGCGGACGCCTGCGGCGGGCCGGGCCGCATCCGGTACGCGAACCTGGCGGCCTCGGGCGCGCGGGTGCGCGACGTGCACGAGGTGCAGCTGCCGGGCGCGCTGCGGCTGCGGCCCGACGCGGTGGTGCTGGTGGTCGGCATGAACGACACGCTGCGCTCCGATTTCGACCCGGCCCTGCTGCTGCTGCGGCTGGACGCGGTGGTGGGCGAGCTGACCCGCGCCGGGGCGGTGGTGGTGGCCGCGCGCTACCACGACCACGGGCGGGTGTTCCGGTTGCCCGCGCCGCTGCACCGCGCGCTGCGCAAGCGGATCGAGCAGGTCAACGCGGTGCTCGACGAGGTGCTGTCCCGGCACGGGGCGCGCTGCGTGGACCTGGACGTGCTGCCCGGCGCCTACGAGCCGGACGCGTGGTCGGTGGACCGGCTGCACCCCTCCGAGCTCGGGCACCGGTTGCTGGCGCGGGCGATGGGGGAGCGGCTGGTGGCAGCCGGTCTGCTGGTGGAGCCGGTGCCGTTGCGCTGCGCCGGGGGCGTCCGGGTCACGGCCTGGCACCACGCGGCGTGGCTGGTGTTCCGGGGAGTGCCGTGGCTGGTGCGGCGCGGTGCGGATCTGCTGCCGCACGCGGTGGCGGTGGTGGTGCGGGAAGTGCTGGCGCTGCGCCGGGAACGGCGGCTCCGGGAACGGCGGCTCCGCGGCGGCGGGATCGCGGGGGCCGCGCCGGGCGGGGTGCCGGGGCGTTCCGGGATCGAGCGGTCCGGTCCGGATCGGGCGGCGCTGGGTCGGGCGGCGTCGGATCGGGCGGCGCTGGATCGGGTGGCGTCGGATCGGGCGGCGTCGGGCGAGGCGGAGCTGGGCGGGGCGATGCCGGATCGGGCGGTGCCGGGAGCGGGGACGTCCGCGGCGGAGCGGGCGGCCGCGGACGTGGCGCGGCACCCGGATGCCGGATGAGCCGCTGCGCCGAGGTGCGCAGCGCCGGTTGTCACGTGCGTGAGCATTCAGGTCCACCTGATCACTCGGATGGCCCAATCTGAATCCACGCAGAACATGAATTGATTTCATTTCTCTTGATGTTCGATTAGCGTCCGGCCCGAACCCGACGAGAGGACTCGCAGATGGCCGGGCCGCACCGCATCACCGCCGCACTCGGCGTCGGCGCTCTCCTCGGCGCGCTCGCGCTCGCCCCGGCGGCGGCCGCCGCGCCCGCTGCTCCCGCGCCCGCTGCTCCCGGGTCCGCCGCGCCCGAAGCCGCCGCCTCCGAACCTGCGGTGCCCGAGGTCCCGGACCACTGCGGCGGCCAGTGCCACCAGGTGCTGCCGCCCGGCCAGAACGGCAACGCCACGCTCGCCGAACTCGCCGGGCACCTGCTGTTCGGCACCAAGCCGAAGCACTCCGACGACCAGATCGCGCCCTACGCCGACCTGGCCACCGGGTACCAGCAGCTCACCACCGGCACCATCGACGAGTTCTTCCACGACAACTCCTTCGGCGTGCGGCCCGACGACGTGGACCGCACCTACCACCCGCGCGACGACGTCACGGTCGTGCGGGACAAGTCCGCGGGCGTCCCGCACATCTACGGCGACACGCGCTCCGGCACCACCTTCGGCGCCGGGTACACCACCGCCGAGGACAAGCTGTTCCTGATGGACGTGCTGCGCCACGCCGGTCGCGGCGAGGTCAGCTCGTTCGCCGGCGGCGCCCCCGCCAACCGCCAGCTCGAGCAGGACTTCTTCGCCACCTCCCCCTACACCGAGGAGGAGCTGCAGCGGCAGATCGACCAAGCCGCGCAGAAGGGGCCGCGCGGCGTGCAGGCCCTCGCCGACGCGCAGTCCTACGTGGACGGCATCAACACCTACCTGCGCGAAGCCCACGACGGCCGCTACTTCCCCGGCGAGTACGTCGCCACCGGCCACGTCGACGCCATCACCAACGCGGGCGAGATCGAACCGTTCCAGCTCACCGACCTCGTCGTGCTCGCCTCCGTCGTCGGCGCCCAGTTCGGCGGTGGCGGCGGCAACGAGGTCCAGCAGGCGGTGGCCCGCATGTCGCTGCACGAGCGCTTCGGTCCCGAGCGCGGCGAACAGGTGTGGCGCACCTTCCGCGCCGAGAACGACCCCGAAGCCATCTCCACCGTCCACGACGGGCACGAATTCCCCTACGCCGCCACGCCCGACGACCCGCAGGGCCGGGCCATGCCCGACCCCGGCTCGGTCACCGAGCAGCAGCTCGTGTTCGACGCCACCGGCTCCGCAGCCGAACCCGCCGAACCCGCCGCGCCCCGGCCGCAGACCGCGCCCGAAGCCGCGCCCGCACGGCCGCTGGCCCCCGAAGAGCAGGTCGACGCGCTGCGCGGCATGTTCGACGACGGCGTGCTGCCCGCGGACATGGCCGAACCCCGCGGCATGTCCAACGCGCTGCTCGTCTCCGGCGAGCACACCGCCAGCGGCCACCCCATCGCCGTGTACGGGCCGCAGACCGGGTACTTCGCGCCGCAGCTGCTCACCCTGCAAGAGCTGCAAGGGCCCGGGATCTCCTCCAAGGGCGCCTCGTTCGCCGGCCTCAGCTTCTACACGCTGCTCGGCCGCGGCCAGGACTACTCGTGGAGCGCCACCACCGCCGCCCAGGACATCATCGACACCTACGCCGTCGAACTCTGCTCCCCGGACGGCGGGCTCGTCACCAAGGACGCCGACCACTACCTGCTCCGCGGCGACTGCGTGCCGATGCAGCAGGTCGAACGGCACGACTCCTGGGAACCGAACCTCGGCGACGACACCCCCGCCGGGTCCTACCGGCTGGTGTCCTTCCGCACCGCGTACGGGCCGATCACGCACCGCGCGACCATCGACGGCAAGCCCGTCGCCTACGCCTCGCTGCGCTCCACCTTCCAGCACGAGGTCGACTCGATCATCGGGTTCCAGCGGTTCAACGACCCCGCCGAGATCACCTCGCCCGAAGCGTTCCAGCAGGCCGCTACCGACGTGAACTACACCTTCAACTGGTTCTACGCCGACGCCGAGCACACCGCCTACTTCAACTCCGGGGCCAACCCGGCGCGGCCGGCGCACGTCGACCCCGCCATGCCGATCCTCGCCGACCCCGGCAACGACTGGCAGGACTGGAACCCCGACGGCAACACCGCCCGCTACCTGCCGTCCGAGCAGCACCCGCAGTCCGTCGACCAGGACTACTACGTCAGCTGGAACAACAAGCAGGCCCCCGGCACCAGCGGCGCGGGGCTCAACAAGGGCGCCGTGCAGCGCGGCGACCTGCTCGACTCCCGCGTCCGCGGACTCGTCGCGCAAGGCGGCGTCGACCGGGCCGAGCTCACCCGCGCCATGTCCGAAGCCGCCCTCGTCGACCTGCGCGCCGAACGCGTGCTGCCCGACCTGCTGCGCGTCCTCGACAGCGGGCCCGCCGACCCCGAGCTCGCCGGGAAGGTCGACTCGTTGCGTGCCTGGCTCGCCGACGGCGGACTCCGCACCGAAACCGAACCCGGCAGCGAGGAGTACGCGCACGCCGACGCCATCGAACTCCTCGACGCCTGGTGGCCGCTGCTCACCCGCGGCATCTTCGAACCCGCCGTCGGCGCCGATGCCTACCAGGCGCTGACCGGGGCCGAGCACATCAACGAATCGCCCTCCGGCTGGCAGAACGGGGAACCCGGGCTGCACGTCGGGCAACCGCACCAGGGCTCCGCGTTCCTCAACGGCTGGTACGGGCAGGTGTCGAAGAACCTGCGCGGCGCGCTCGGCGACGACGTGCCCGGCGGATTCGGTGCCGGACCCGCCGCGCCCGGGAACTCGCTGTGCGGCGACGGCAGCCTCGACGCCTGCAGGCAGGCCCTGCAGGACAGCCTCCGCGCCGCCGCCGACACGCCCGCCGAGGAGACCTATCCCGGCGACGCCGACTGCGAACCCGGCGACCAGTGGTGCGCCGACGCCATCGTGCACAACAAGATCGGCGGCATCGCGCACGACCCGATCAGCTGGCAGAACCGGCCGACCTACCAGCAGGTGGTGGAGTTCCCCACCCACCGCTGACCCGAACCGGAGTGAACGGACCGTTCGTCCAGCGGGATCGGACGGACGGTCCGTTCACTCGGTGCCGGGGGAGCCGCGTCGGCCGTGGTCCGGCTGGGGTGAACGGACCGTTCGTGCAACGGGATCGGACGGACGGTCCGTTCACTCGGCGACGGCACGGCTGCGGACAGGTCGGAGTGAACGGACCGTTCGCCCAACAGGATCGGACCGACGGTCCGTTCACCCGAGGAGAGCGGCGCGGTTCGAGCCGTGCGGCGGCCGCGGGCCGAGCCGGGTGAACGGACCGTTCGCCCAGCGGGATCGGACGAACGGTCCGTTCACTCGGAGAACCGAGGGGGTCACACCGTTGCCGCCGGGAGGCACGGGGTGTCGCCGGATTCGGGGCGGTGGCGTGCGATCGGGGCAATCGGATCACGCTGTCGAGCTGTTCCCGCGGCATGATCGAGTGCACTAGTCTCGCGGCGGCACGCTCGACGACCTTGGGGGCACCTTGGCCACGTGGGACGACATCGCCGCATTCGTCCGGTCCGATTACCGCGTCATCGAGGACACCGGCGACGAGATCCGCATCCTCATCGAGTACGAGGACGACCGCAGCCAGGTGATCATCGTGTGCCGGGAGGTGCTGGACCAGCGGGAGGAATGGGTCCAGATCGCCTCGGTGTGCGGCCTCGTCTCGGACGTGGACCTGCGCCTGGTGCTGAAGGAGATCGGCGAGACCTCCGTCGTCTGCGGCGCGGTGATCATGGGCGAACACGTGGTGCTGCGCCACTCGCTGCCGCTGCTGAACCTCGACATCAACGAGTTCCTCGACCCGCTGCAGCTGGTGGCGGACACCGCGGACCAGCTGGAGGAGACCTTCTTCGGCGGCGACGGCTACTGATCCCGTCGGCTACTGATCCCGTCGGCGGCGGGCCCGGCGAGCTGGAGGCCGGGTTCCCGCCTGATCGATTCACGCGCTCGAAGATGACCCGATGGGACGCGGCTGAACGTGTTCCACCGCGCCGGGCTCCTTGACTTTTCCCCGGTGCGGCGCGGAAATCGAGGTCATGGCCCGTTCCGCCGGAACTCCGCGCGCCCTGTCCGCTCTGCTGGTCCTCGGCGTGCTGCTGGCGGGCTGCGCGTCCCCGGTGCGCACGGCGGCTCCGGGCGGCAAGCCGAACGTGGTCGTGGTGATGACCGACGACCAGTGGCTGGACAGCATGCGGTTCATGCCGAACGTGCAGCGGCTGCTGGGGCTCGGCGGGGCCACGTTCGACCGGTACTACGCGTCGTTCCCGCTGTGCTGCCCGTCCCGCTCGACGTACCTCAGTGGACAGTTGGCGCACAACAACGGGGTGCGGCACAACGCGCCGCCGCTCGGCGGGTACGACGCGCTGGACGAGGCGAACACGCTGCCGGTGTGGATGCGGGCGGCCGGTTACACGACCTCGCACATCGGCAAGTACCCGAACGGCTACGGCAAGTCGGACGAGACGCACGTGCCGCCCGGCTGGGACGAGTGGCGCGGTTCGATCGACCCGACTACCTACGACATGTACGGCTACCGGTTGAACGAGAACGGCGTGCTGCGCACCTACGGCGACCCGTGGGTGCAGGACCCGGCGATGTACCAGACCGACGTGTACCGGGACAAGGCGATCGATTTCATCGACCGGCAGTCGGCGGCGGGGAACCCGTTCTTCTTGAGCCTGGCGTTCCTGGCTCCGCACGGGGAGAACGTGCACGGCGCCCCGACCAACGGTGACTTCTTCCGGGTGGGCCGCGGTCCGCGTCCCGCGCTGCGCCACCAGGGCGAGTTCGCCGCGGAGCGGTTGCCCTACGACGCCTCCTTCGGCGAGCAGGACGTGGCGGACAAGCCGGAGTTCCTCCGCGACTACCCGGGGATCTCGGCGGGCACCCGCACCGAGATCGACGCCAGCTACCGGCTGCGGCTGGAGTCGCTGCTGGCCGTGGACGAGGCGGTGCAGCGGATCGTGGACGCGCTGCGCGCCAACGGGCACCTCGACGACACGTACCTGATGTTCGTGTCGGACAACGGTTTCTTCTTCGGCCAGCACCGGGTGCCGACCGGCAAGTTCCTGCCGCACGAGGCGGCGGCGCACGTGCCGCTGCTGCTGCGCGGGCCGGGCATCGCGGGCGGCGCGCACGTCCCGGAGCTGAGCACGAACACCGACCTCACGGCCACCGTCACCGACATCGGCGGGGCGGAACCGACGATCCCGCTGGACGGGCGTTCACTGCTGCCGTTCGCCCAGAACCCGTTGCTGCGCACCGGAAGGCCGCTGCTGCACGAGGCGGCGGAGGGCGCGCTGCCCGAGCCGGTGCGGCCGGGCGCGGCGTCCGACGGGGCGTCCGCGCTGGACGTGGCCTCGGGCCGGGCGGCCTGGGCCGGTGACCTGGACCAGGACGGTTCCGCCTCGCCGCCCGCGCCGGCGGCACCGCGGGACGACCACAGCCAGGTCCTCGACGCCGCGTACGAGGCGATCCGCACCGAACGCTACCTGTACGTCCGGTACGTCAGCGGCGACCGCGAGCTCTACGACCTGCACGTGGACCCGTACGAGCTGGCGTCGAAGCACGACGACGCCCGCTACGCGCAGGTGCGGGAGTTCCTCGACCGGCACCTCGACGCGCTGCAGGGCTGCCGCGGCGCGGAGTGCGGCGAGCCGATACCGGATCCGCCGCAGCCCGGGTGAGATTCCGGCGCGCTCAGGGGTATCCCCGCACGAGGCGGGAGATCGACGCGATCGGCCATCTCGCCCGATCCGGCTCGGTAGGCTGCGCCGCGTGCTGTTCCTGATCCCCGCCGCCGTCCTGTTCGTGATCTTCGGAATCGGTTTCGCCTACGAACGGCGACTGGTCCGCAACGGCGTCTACCTGTTCCTCGCCTGCCTGTTCCTGGTCGGCGGCCTGCTGCTGTGGCTGGCGACGTACTCGCAGCCCGCGGCGGCGGTGGTGGTGGTCGTGCTGGGCCTGCTGATCCCGCTGACCACCTTGGCGCTGGCGGTGTTCCTCGTCCTGAACGGGATCACGATGCTGCGGCGCGAAGGCAGGCGGTTCGCGAACGTACTGTCGCTGGCCGCCGGGATCGGGATCATCGCGTTCGTGGTGCTGCGCGGCGTGGCGGGCACCACCGGGTGGACGCCGCTGGAGGTGGCGCTGGACGCCGCGGGCCGGGTCATCGGCTACGTCTCGGTGCTGTTCGCGTGCTTCCTGCTGTACTCCCTCGTCTACGCCGCGTTCCCGCACCGTCGCGAGACCGACTTCATCGTGGTGCTCGGTTCGGGGCTGATCGGATCGCGGGTGCCGCCGCTGCTGGCGAGCAGGCTGGACAAGGGGCTCGCCGTGTTCGAGGAGCAGCGGGCGAAGGGCCGCGACCCGGTGCTGGTCACCTCCGGTGGGCAGGGCCCCGGTGAGGACGTTCCGGAGGCGCGCGCCATGGCCGACCACCTCCTTGCCCGCGGTGCCCCGCCGGACCGCGTGCTGGTCGAGGACCGGTCGCGCAGCACCGAGGAGAACCTGCGGTTCAGCGCGGTCATCATGCGCGAACACCGGCAGCAGCACCGCGCCCTCGTCGTCACGAACAACTTCCACGTGATGCGGGCCGCCCGCATCGCCCGGAAGGAACGGGTGAACGCGCAGGTCATCGGATCGCCGACGGCGCGCTACTTCTGGCCGAGCGCGACGATCCGCGAATTCGTGGCGATCTTCCTGGACCACCGGGTGGTGAACTTCGGCCTGTGCGGGCTGATGGTCCTCGGCACCGTGCTCCCCGCGCTCTGAAACGCGGAACGGGGCGGTGCGACCACGCGCACCGCCCCGCCACGAGCCACCGGGATCAGCCGGGCTTGACCATCGGGAACAGGATCGTCTCCCGAATCCCCTTGCCGGTGAACGCCATCAGCATCCGGTCGATGCCGATGCCGACCCCGCCGCTCGGCGGCATCCCGTACTCGAGGGCGCGCAGGAAGTCCTCGTCGAGCTGCATCGCCTCGGCGTCCCCACCGGCGGCGAGCAGCGACTGCTCGGTGAGCCTGCGCCGCTGCTCCACCGGGTCGACCAGTTCGGAGAAGCCGGTGCCGAGCTCCATCCCGAACCCGATCAGGTCCCACTTCTCGGTGAGCAGCGGGTTCTCCCGGTGCTGCCGGGTCAGCGGGCTCGTCTCCAGCGGGAAGTCCCGCACGTAGGTCGGCCGGATCAGGGTGTGCTCGACGAGCTCCTCGAACAGGTGCTCCACCAGCTTGCCCGGGCCCCACGCCGGGTCCCAGGTGATCTCCTTGCCGTCGGCCAGCTCGCGCAGCCGCTCGACCGGGGTGGCGGTGGTGATCTCCTCGCCGAGGGCCTCGCCGACCGCGCCGTACAGCGTGATCGACGGCCACTCGGCGCCCAGGTCGATGTCTCCGTGCTCCGGGTGGCGCACCACCATGTCGCCGAACACGGCCTGCGCGGCCTGCCGGAACAGCTCGGTGGTGAGGTCGGCCGCCGTGTCGTAGTCGCCGTAGGCCTCGTAGAACTCGAGCATCGTGAACTCGGGGTTGTGCGTCGAGTCCGCGCCCTCGTTGCGGAAGTTGCGGTTGATCTCGAAGACCTTCTCGATCCCGCCGACGACGAGCCGCTTCAGGTACAGCTCCGGCGCGATCCGCAGGTACAGGTCGAGGTCGTAGGCGTTGATGTGCGTGGTGAACGGGCGGGCCGTGGCGCCGCCGTGCACCTGCTGCAGCATCGGGGTCTCGACCTCGAGGTAGTCGCGCCCGAGCAGCACCGTCCGCAGCGCCTGCACGGCCTTGCCGCGCTGGTGCGCCAGCTGCCGCGCCTCCGGGTTCACGATCAGGTCCACGTAGCGCTGCCGCACCCGGGCCTCCGGGTCGGTGAGCCCCTTGTGCTTCTCCGGCAGCGGCCGCAGGCACTTCGAGGTCAACGTCCACTCGTCGGCCATGATCGAGAGCTCGCCGCGCTTCGAGGTGATCACCTCGCCGGTGATGCCCACGTGGTCGCCGAGGTCGACGTCGGCCTTCCACGAGTCCAGGGCCTCCGCGCCGATCTTGTCCAGCGCGAGCATGATCTGGATGGAGCCGCTGTCGTCCCGGATCGTGGCGAAGCACAGCTTGCCGCCGGTGCGGTACAGCAGCACCCGACCGGTGACCGAGACCCGGTCGCCGGTGGCGACGTCGGGTTCGAGGCCCTCGTGCTTCGCGCGGACGGGCTCGATCGACGTGGTGCGCGGGTAGCCGACCGGGTAGGGGTCGACTCCGTTCTCCCGCAGCCGGTCCAGCTTCTCCCGCCGGATGCGCATCTGCTCCGGCAGGTCCTCGTGATTCTCGTCCACCGCTTCGCTCACCCGGACATGGTATCGGCCCAGCTCACCTGCCTCCCGGGGGCTCAGCTCGCGGCGCAGCGCGGGGACCCGGCGCCGAGCACCGCGCGGTCGCACCGGTCGCGGGTCGCGGTGGTCCCGGTGATCAGCGGAACGGCTCGGGGCCGGCGCATCGTGCAGCGCCTCGGTCGTGCTGAGCACCGCGGAAGTGCCCTCCCGCAGGTACCGCTCCGCCGGTCGGTCCGGCGGAGCGATGCGGACCTCGTCTCGGCGGCGCGTCCGCCCGCCACGGCCCAGGTGAACGGACCGTTCGCCCAACGGGATCGGACGAACGGTCCGTTCACCCAGGACCGCGGGGCTCAGCGCCGATCGGCGCGGGCCGGGTGCGGTGGATCGACGGGAACCGGCGCTCCAGGCCGAGGACCGCGTCGACCACCGCGGCCGGATCGCGTCCCGGCTAGCCCGCCGCGGGCACGCGGACCCGGCCGTCGACGACCTCGGCGACCCGGTCCACCTCGCCGAGGTGGGTGGTGTCGTGGGTCACCAGCACGGTCGCAGTGGCGCGGCGGTGGGTCAGCGTGGTGATCAGGTCGAGCACGGCGGCGCCGCGTTCGTGGTCGAGCGCGCTGGTCGGCTCGTCGACGAGCAGCACCGCCGGGTCGTTCATGAGCGCGCGGGCGATGTTGACGCGCTGCCGCTGCCCGCCGGAGAGCTGGTGCGGCCTGCGGTCCTTCTCCTTCGCCAGGCCCACCGAGTCCAGCAGTTCCACCGCGCGGTCCCGCGCGGCGCGCGCCGGGCGACCGTCGAGGTGCGCCATGACCTGCACCTGCTCGGCGGCGGTCAGCGAGGCGATCAGGTTCGGCTGCTGGAAGACGATGCCGATCTTCTCCCGCCGCACCGCCGTCAGCTGCGCCCGGTTCAGGCCGGTGAGGGTGGTGCCGTCCACGACGACCCGGCCGGAGTCGGGGGTGACCAGCGCGGCGGCGACGGCGAGCAGGCTGGACTTGCCGGAACCGGACGGGCCGATCACGGCCGTCACCGAACCGGCGGGCACGTCCAGGTTCGCCCGGTCGACGGCGGTGAGCCGGGAATCGCCGTCGGGGTAGGTGAGGGTGATGTCGCGCAACTGCAAGCTCATGACTGGCTCCAGGTTCGAATCGATCAGCGGATGGCCGGGCTGATCAGCGGGTGGGCAGAGCGGTCGGCGGGCCAACGGGGTGATCAGCGGGCGGGCAGGCCGATCAACGGGTGGGCAGCGGTCGACGAGGGGGCAGCGGTCAACGGGTGGACAGGGCGGTCAGCGGATCGACCGCCGTGATGCGCCGGACCGCCAGCGCCGCGCCGAGCGCGCCGAGCACGACCATCACGGCGGCGGGCAGCAGCACCGTGCCGACTTCCAGCACGAACGGGACGGTGCCCACGGCGACCGCGCCGATCGCGGCGGCGAGGCCGGTGCCGAGGGCGGTACCGCCGACGAGCAGCACCACGGCCTGCCCGAGCGCGTCGCGCAGCAGGTAGCGGGTGGTGGCGCCGAGCGCCTTGAGCACCGCGATGTCCCCGCTGCGCTGGATGGTCCACACCGTGAAGAAGGCGCCGATGACCAGCGCGGAGATCGCGAACAGGAACGCTCGCATCAGTTGCAGCGACCCGTTCTCCGAGCTGTACGAGCCGATCGCCGACAGGGCGCCGGAGGTGGTTGCGGTGCTGGTGCCCAGCCGCGCGTCGGCGGCCGCGAGGTCGGCGTCGTCGTCGCTGTCGAGCGCGATCACGGTCGCCTGCCGCTCGGTGCCG
This sequence comes from Saccharopolyspora sp. NPDC047091, assembly GCF_040643635.1. NCBI lineage: Bacteria > Bacillati > Actinomycetota > Actinomycetes > Pseudonocardiales > Pseudonocardiaceae > Saccharopolyspora > Saccharopolyspora sp. NPDC047091. Next base: position 21,205 of record NZ_JBEYUS010000022.1, on the reverse strand, counting down.
GGCGACAGCCGCTGCCAGTCGGCGAGGCTCGTCCACACGACCGGGTTGTGGCTGTAGGAGGCGTCGCCGGACACGGCGCTCACCCGCATCGCCTGCCCCGACACGGTGATGGAATCGCCCGCGCCGGCGTCGAGGTCCTCGGCGGCCCCTTCGGAGAGCACGACCGCGCCGGGACCGACGTCGCCGCCCCCGGGCACCAGCGCGGAACCGGGCTCGACGCCGAAGGTGGCCAGCGCCGTGCTGGTCGTGCCGGACCGCACCTTGGCGGTGGCGATGCCCAGCGGGTCCGCGCCGTGCACGCCGGGGACCTCGCGCCACCGCAGCCACTGCTGCCGGTCCACTTCGGACTCGGTGAACGTCGGTTCCTGGCCCTCCCGCGGCGCGGCGAACACCACGTGGTCGGCGGGCAGGTCGGTGATGGCCGAGGTGCTCTCCCGGCCCAGGCCCGCGGTCAGGCCGGACAGCAAGCCGACGAGCAGGGTCATCAGGACGATGACGGTCCCCATCAGGGCGAACCGCCCCTTCGCGAACCGGAGGTCTCTGGTGGCGACGAACACGGCCGAGTGCCTTTCTCTCACGTTCCGCCGGGGTCCTCCCCGGCACGGCACCGACACTCGTCCGAGGAGCGCTCCGGAACATCGCGCCCGCGGTCGGCTCCGCGGCGTCGAAGGGTGCGGCCGCGAATCAACCTTTCGATCGATGCACCGCCCTGACCAGGACGTACTCTGGAACAACCGTGGATCCGCTGACGCTCACCCGACCGCTGCGCGCGTTGCGCCTGTGCCTGCACCTGCTGATGGCGGGCCTGCTCGTGCTGGCCGCCGTGCACGCCGTCACCAACGACCTGCCGCGCCCCGGCGGGGTGATCGCCGCCGCCACCGCGCTGGCCGCCGTGTACGCCGCGGGGCCGCTGCTGCCCAGGGTGAGCCGGTCGAAGTGGGCCGCGGCGGTGTGGCTGGGCCTGCTCGGCGCGGTGTGGCTGGTGCTGCTGTGGCTCACCCCGGACGGCGTGTGGGTGGCGTTCCCGCTGTTCTTCCTGCAGCTGCACCTGCTGCCGGATCGGTCGGGGCTGCCGGTCGTCCTGCTCACCACGGTGTTCGCGATCGCCGGTTTCGCCTGGCACCAGGGCGGTTTCACCCCGGCGGCGGCGCTCGGCCCCGCGCTCGGCGCGGCCGTCGCGGTGGCCGTCGTGCTCGGCTACCAGGCCCTGTACCGGGAGAGCGAGCAGCGCCGCGAGCTGATCGAGGAGCTCACCGCGGCTCGCCACGACCTCGCCGCGGCCGAGCGCTCCGCGGGGGTGCTCGCGGAACGGGAGCGACTGGCCAAGGAGATCCACGACACCCTCGCGCAAGGCCTCTCCAGCATCCAGCTGCTGCTGCGCGCCGCCGAACGGGCCCTGCCCGACCAGCCGGAACTGGCCGCGGACCACGTGCTGCGGGCGCGCGGGGAGGCGCAGGACAACTTGGCGGAGGCCCGGCGCTTCGTGCACGCCCTGACCCCGCCCGACCTGGAAGGCGGCTCGCTCCCGGCGGCGCTGGAGCGGTTGTGCGCGACCACCTCGGCGCACGCCGAGACCGCCGTCCGGTTCCACCTGGACGGCGAACCGGCCGCGATCCCCACCCCGTTCGAGGTGGCGCTGCTGCGGATCGCGCAGTCCGCGCTGGCCAACACCGTCCGGCACGCGCGGGCCGAGGCGGCGGAGATGACGCTGACCTACATGGACACCCGCGTCGCGCTCGACCTGGTGGACGACGGGATCGGGTTCGACCCGGCGGCGGAGTCCGGCGCCGCGCGCGTCGACGGCGGCTTCGGGCTGGCCGCGATGCGGGCGCGGGCCCGGGCGCTCGGCGGCACGGTGAGCGTGGAGTCCGCGCCCGGGCAGGGCACCGCGCTCGCGGTGAGCTTCCCGCGCAGGCCGGCGGCGGAAGGGGAGGCGTGATGAGCGGGACCATCCGGTTGCTGCTGGCCGACGATCACCCGGTGGTGCGCACCGGCCTGCGCGCCGTGCTCGACACCGAACCGGACTTCGAGGTGGTCGCCGAGGCCGCCGACGCCGCGCGCGCCGTCCGGCTCGCCACCACCGAACAGGTCGACGTGGTGCTGATGGACCTCCGGTTCGGCGCGGGCATGCACGGCTCGGACGCGACCGCCGCCATCACGGCGCTGCCGGACGCGCCCCGCGTGCTGGTGCTGACCACCTACGACACCGATGCCGACATCCTCGCCGCGGTCGAGGCCGGGGCCACCGGCTATCTGCTCAAGGACGCGCCTCCCGAGGAGCTGGCCGCGGCCGTGCGCACCGCCGCCGCGGGCCAGTCCGCGCTGGCGCCGACCATCGCGCACCGCCTGATGGACCGGATGCGCACGCCCGGCACCGCGCTGAGCCGCCGCGAGACGGAGGTGCTGGAGCTCGTCGCGGACGGCCTGTCGAACCAGGCGATCAGCAAGCGGCTGTTCCTCAGCCAGGCCACGGTGAAATCCCACCTGGTGCACATCTACGGCAAGCTCGGCGTGGACTCCCGCACGGCGGCGGTGGCCGTGGCCGTCGACCGCGGCCTCATCCGCCGGTAACGACCGGCCGCGTCACGAGGTGGGCGCGACGACGGTCGGCAGGACCACGGCGTCGCCGACCGCGGTCAGGCCGTGCCGTTCGCGCGGCAGGGCGAGGTGATCGCCTTCCGTCGCGGCGACGCGATCGGATCCGGTGGTGACCCGGACCGAACCCCGGAGCACCTGCAACGTCGCTTCGCCGGGGCTTTCGTGGTCGGCGAGCGCGCTGCCCGCGGTGAGCGCGAGCAGCACCTGCCGCAACGCGTGCCCCGACCCGCCGTGGACGGTGCTCGCGGCCCGTCCCGCGCGGGAGCGCCGGGCGGCGGCGAGTTCGGTGAGCGGGGTCGTGGCCAACGGTCTCCCCTTCAGGACGTGAGCAGCAGGACGCCGCCGGTCAGCAGCGCGATCAGCTTGCCGACCTCCAGCGCGACGTAGGCGAGGTGGGCGTGCGAGCGCGGTGGCTCCTGCCCGGCGAGCACGGCCCGCGTCCGCCGGCCCAGCACCGGCCGCACCAGCAGCAGTTGCACCACCAGCGCCGCCACGGCGAGCCCCGACGCGACCCGGGCCGCGACCGGCGGCGTCCGCGCGGCGAGGCAGCTCAGCAGGACCAGCGCGAGCACGAGCTCGACGGCGTTGAGCGCGCGGAACACCAGCCGTCCGATGCCCAGCCCGATCGGCACCGTCACCCCGGGCGCGCGGAACTTCAGCGGGGCCTCGACGAACGAGATCGCGAGCACCATGCCGATCCAGGTGAAGGTGACGGCCGCCGCGACCGCCCACGCGGTCACCCCCGCTCCGCGGGGGCGAGGTGCGCCACGCACAGGTCGGGCGCCACGAACGCGTCGAGCCGATCGACGGTCACCGGCGAACCCGTCGCCGCCGCGACGCCCTGCATGAGCCCGAGGTGCACCTGGCACACGACCTGCCGCTGCTGCTCGGCGAGTTCCAGGAAGGGGCAGTGCCGCAGCCCGATCTCCGCGCCTCCCGCACGCGACTCGGGCCGGAATCCGAGCCGGTCGAGCACTCCGGTCAGGTGCTCGACGGCGTCCGGGCGGGTGGGCCGCGGGGTGTCGCCCGCGAGCCGCGCGCCCCAGCGCCGCCCGGCATCGCCCGCGCTGCGCACCGGATCCGGGGACTGCGCGAGCTCGTCGACGAGGATGCCCGCGAGCAGCCGGTACTCGCGCTGCCCTGCCGGGTCCATGCCCGGCTTGGCGCGGAACAGCAGCGGCGGCCGCCCGGGGCCGGAGCGCCGCGCGTCGACCCGCTCCACCTGCCCGGTGCCGACCAGTGCGTCCAGGTGGAACCGGGCCGTGTTCGGGTGCACCCGCAGCCGTGCGGCGAGTGCGGTGATGTCCCACGTCGTGCGGGACTCCCGCAGCAGCGCCAGCACTTCCCGCCGCCGCCCGGACGGTGCCGGGGCCGGGTTCCCACCCATGACGATCTCCTCCCGTGGTGGCCGTGAGCGCGGGCCGGGTGAGGTGCCCTGGTTCCGCTGCCGGTCCTGGCCGTAGAGTTTATACAACCGATCGTTGTGGAAACAGGCCCGGGAGGCCCCATGCCCGAGCAGGAGCTCGACGTCCGCGCGCTGCCGGAGCCGCGGAAGCACCCCGCGATCTTCGGCGCCTTCGCCGCGCTCGCCCCCGGTGCGGCGGTCGTCCTGGTCGACGACCACGATCCGCAGCCCCTGCGCGGCGAGTTCGAAGCGGACTTCCCCGGTGGCTTCAGCTGGGAGTACCTGGCCGAGGGTCCGCAGGAGTGGCGGGTGCGCATCGGCAGGCTGCACTCCACGCCGCTGCCCCGGATCCTGTGCGACACCGGCGATCTGGGCGGCACCGGCGACCTGGGCGATGATCCCGACGCGGCGGGTGCGGTGTGGGCGCTGCCGGTCCGCGACCGCGACCTGGACTCCAACGTCATCCAGCTGCCCGCGGGCCGGAAGATCGACGCGCACGCCGGGCCCGACCTCGACGTGCTGATCCACGTGCTGCGCGGAACGGGAACGCTGCGCACCGAAGGCGGCGACGTCCCCCTCGCTCCCGGCGTGCTGCTCTGGCTGCCGAAGCGCTCGCGCCGCGAATTCCTCGCCGGGGAGTCCGGGCTCCGCTACCTGACGGTCCACCAGCGCCGCAAGGCCCTCACCATCGAAGGGCTCACCCACTCCGGCCGCTGACCCCGTGGCGCGACGTCCCGCGAGCGCGGGGCCACGACGGAGCACACGGGGAAGGCCGTCCGATTCGACGGTGCGGGCGCGGAATGCGACGACGCCGGGCGGCGGACGGTGAGGCCGGCGGGACTCGAACCCGCACTGGCTAGGACCTAAACCTAGTGCCTCTGCCAATTGGGCTACGGCCCCCAGTGCGCACCAGCCTAACGGTTGGTGATGTCCGTTGTGTCCCCGGCCGGGTGGTTCGGCGAGCGGTGCGTGCCTCGACTCGGGGAACGGTCGGTGGGTCCGGGCCGGACGTGTGATCTACGGTGTCACCAGCCAGGTGAACATGGAGGAGGACGGCGTGGCTCGTGATCCGGACGCCATTCAGCGCGACATCGAGAAGGCACGGGACTCACTGGCCGTGACACTGGACGAGTTGAGCACCAAAGCGGACCCCAAGCGGTTCGTGGAGTCCGGTAAGGCCAGCGTGCAGGAGAAGTTGAACGACCCGCGGGTGCGCTACGCGATGATCGGGGTCGGCGCACTGGTCGCCGTCATCGTCGTGCGCAAGATCTTCCGCTGAGCCGCGCGGCGTGCGTCCGCGGGGTCACGGCCCTGCTGGGCGCACGACCGCGGCCGCCCCGCGGTGCGCGGTGCCGTCCCGGGTGACGCGCACGATCGTGCCGAACCGGTTGTCCCAGCGATCGATGAGCCGCCGCTGCAGCTCCTTCCACCGCGTCCGCCCGCGCGCGTCCCAGCTGGGCACCGCGCAGCGCACGCAGGCCCCCGAGTTCGGGCCGACGACCTCCCAGACGACCTCGCCGCTGGTGATGGTGGTCCCCGGTCCCCAGCCCAGTTCCGCGAACGGCGCCACGGCCAGCTCCAGGTGCACGTTCGGGCGGAACCGCAGCAGGTCCACCGGCGCGCCCAGGTCGGCGGCCAGCGCGTCCAACGTGGACTGCACGGTGATCAGCACCGTCGGCCCGCGATCCTGGTTCCCCGGCTCGCTGCGCAGGTGCAGCGGAATCCCCAGCGAACCGGTGAGCGCCGCGGGCAGCCGCGGATCCGACCAGTCCCACGCGCTGCCGTCCGGGGAGTGCAGCGTCGGCCCGGGCCCCGGATCCACGACCTCCGCGCCGTAGCTCCCGGACCAGTGCAGCAGCGCCGGGTTCTGCCGCACCGTCAGCACCGAACCGGCGCGCCGCTCGCGCTCGTCGACGAGGACGTGCGCCCGGTCGCCGGCCATGCCGCGCTCGTCGAACCGGGCCGCGGGCACGGCTTCACCGCGCAACGACTTCACCGGCCAGCGGTGCATCCGCGCGATGGTCCCGCGGAGCACGCCGCTCACACGGCGCGGTGCAGCAGCGGCAGCAGCGCGTCGTCCAGCAACCGGTCCACGAACCGGGAGTCCAGCGGTTCCCCGGTGAGCATCAGGCGGTGCAGCAGCGCGGCACCGGCGAGCTCCACCACCGTGTCCATCGGCGCCTGCGCGTTGATCTCGCCGCGCCGCACGCCGCGCTCCACGATGCGCCGCAGCACGTCGCGCTGCGGCAGCAGGAACGATTCGCGGAACGCCGCCGCCAGTTCGCGTTCGTGCGGGAGTTCCCCGACCAGGGCCTGCGCCGCCTTCCCCGCCGGGCCGGTGAGGAACGCCGCGAACGCGCGGAGGAACTCGCCGAGGTCCCCCGGCACGCTGCCGGTGTCCGGTTCCGGGATGTTGCGCTGCACCAGCTCGTTGCAGGTGTCGATCACCAGGTCGAGCTTCGACTCCCAGCGCCGGTAGATCGTGGCCTTGCCCGCTCGGGCCCTGGCGGCGACGGCGTCCATCGTCAGCGCGCGGTAGCCGACCTCGGCGAGCACTTCCATCGCCGCGGTGCGCAGGGCGGCGTCGCGCGTGGCGTCCCGCGGCCGGCCGCGTCCGGGGGACCGTCCGGTCCCGTCGGGCAAGCTGCTGGTCGGTGCGTTCACGGCGACCATCCTAGGGAGAAGTGACGGGGGAGTGGTGTCCACCGGGCCCTCCGGGTGATCGTCCCGAACCAGGGCGCCGGGAACCGGATCACCGCGCGGCGTGCGCGCTGGCGGTGTCGGCGGCGGCCGCGGCCTGGCGGGTCGCCTCGTCGGACAACCCGTGCCGAGCCTGCAGGTAGGCGGTGCTGAACGCGAAACCATCGCCGTTGAGCAGGTGGATCACGACGCGGCCGGTCGGGTTCGGCGCCAAGTGCTCGATGAGCTGGTCGGCCTGGTCCCGGGCGGCGATGAGGCCGGGTGCGCGGGCGGTGCGGGTCGTCTGCCCCGTCGAAACGGTGACCGACCAGTCGTCGCCGTCCGGCACGTAGTTGGCCGTGATGTGTCCCGTTGCCATGTTGCCTCCCCGTCGGCGCTGTTGCGGGCCGGTCACGCGCGCACCGCCCGGGTTGGCGCTCCTGCTCGGCGGGCGCCGCAGCCGCGGACGGTGGCTCGGCGTCACCTCACGCGTGACAGCCGACTCTACGGGTTAGCCGTGGTCGAGGTCTGCGGGCCGGTCGATATCGAAACCTTCCGAGACGCCATCGCACCTCACCAGGGTGACGGCGTGATCACGAAGGTAACCGCGCGCACCCGCATCTCCGACGGCCGTCGCCGCGGCCCCCCGCCAGTGCGCGCGGCCCAGCAACACAGGGTGACTGCGACGCTGGTCGAGTGATGCGGCGGCGAGGGCGTCCGGAGCGGCGTGCGCGGCCACCCGGCGCACCGCCTCCGGCGTCACGCCCGGCATGTCCACCGGCAGGAACAGCGCGGCGGGCACGTCCGCGGATTCCGCTGCGAGAGCGGTGAGACCGGCCCGGAACGAGGAACCCATCCCGCTGTCCCAGTCCGGATTGGACACCACCTCGACGCCCCGCAGCTCCGCCGCCGCCCGCACCTCCGCCTCGGCCGCGCCCAGCACCACGAGCACCGGTGCGCAACCACCCTCGGTGAGCACCCGCGCCGCGCGGTCGACCAGGAGGGTGCCGCGGTACTCGACGAGCGCCTTCGGCATCCCGAACCGGCGACCCGCTCCCGCGGCCAGCACCACCCCAGCGACCCGCATGCCCCGAACCCTACCGAGGCGCGGAGTGAGCGGACCGTTCGTCCGATCCTGCTGGACGAACGGTCCGCTCACCCGAACCCGGTGCAGCGCCCGCGCGGGGTCAGTAGTCGACCCGGTCCGCCTTCGCCAGCCACCGCTCGAACGGCACCGCCCGCTCGGCCAGCGCCACCTGCCGGACGTCGGTCGGCCACGGCTGCTCGGGATGCCGGAACAGGTCGTGGAAGGCGCGGTCGTCGAACCCGCCGCGCGCCGCGTCCTCGCGGTCCGCGGCGTACACGACGCGGTCGACCCGCGCCCACAGCGCCGCACCGAGGCACATCGGGCACGGTTCGCAGGAGCTGACCAGCACACATCCGTCGAGCCGGAACCCGCCGAGTTCCCGGCAGGCGCGGCGGATCGCGGTGATCTCGGCGTGCGCGGTCGGATCGAGCTCGCCGGTGACGAGGTTGGTGCCGGTGGCGACGGCCCGCCCGGCGCGCAGCACGAGCGCTCCGAACGGTCCGCCGCCGTCGCTGACGCTGCCGGTGGCGAGCGCGACGGCTTCCGCGGCCCAGCGGGCCTCGGCGGGTTCGGTCGACGGCACGGGGTTCTCCAACGGGCTCAGACGATGTGGTGCGGTGCCACGGGAACGTGGGTGAGGGCTCTGCCGGTGGCGGCGCGGATCGCGGCGACCACGGCGGGCGTGCTGGAGATCGTCGGCGGCTCGCCGACTCCGCGCACCCCGTAGGGCGCGTTCGGATCGCCGCGCTCGATGACGTCGGTCTCCATCGGCGGCATGTCGAGGATGGTGGGGATGAGGTAGTCGGTGAACGACGCGTTGCGCACGGCGCCGTCGACGACCTGGACCTCCTCCATGACGGCGAGTCCGAGCCCTTGCGCGCTGCCGCCGTGGATCTGCCCGAGGACGGCGTCGGGGTTGACGGCCTTCCCGACGTCCTGCGCGCAGTCGAGCCGCACGACCTTCACGAGCCCGAGTTCGACGTCGACGTCGACGACGGCGCGGTGCGCGGAGAACGCGTGCTGCACCTGGGCGCGTTCGCTCGCCCCGGACGCGTCCAGGGGGAACGTGGCGCGGTGGTGGTATTCGCGGGTGTGCTCGACGGGCCCGTCGCCGAGCACCTCGGCGAGTTCGGCGAGCACGCCCGCCGTCGCGGACACGATCTTCCCGCCTTGCAGGGACAGCGCGGCCGGCGTGACGCCGTGCAGTTCGGCGGCCCGCAGCAGCACGGCGTCGCGCACCGCGGCGCAGGCGGCCTGCACGGCCCCGCCGGTGACGTAGGTCTGCCGGGACGCGGAGCTGGACCCGGCGGGGCCCGCGGAGGTGTCGTTGGGGTGGATGGTGACGCGTTCGACGCCGAGCTCGGTGCGGGCGATCTGCTGCTGCACGGTCACGAGGCCCTGCCCGACCTCGGCGGCCGCGGTGTGCACCTCGGCGAGCGGTTCACCGCCGACGAGGGCGAGCCGGACGCGGGCCGTGGAGTAGTCGTCGGCGCCTTCGGAATAGCAGATGTTCTTGATGGTCACGCCGTACCCGATGCCGCGCACCACCCCTTCGCCGCGGGTGGTGTTGGCGACCCCGCCGGGCAGTTCCCGCACGTCCCGCTCGCCGCCGTCCGCGGGCAGCGGGATGGCGCGGAGCCGCCGCAGCAGTTCCGCGACGGGCGCCGGGTGGTCGATCCGCTGCCCGGTGGGCAGGGTGTCGCCTTCGGCGAGGGCGTTGCGGATGCGCAGCTCGGCCGGATCGATGCCGAGTTCGGCGGCGAGCCGGTCCAGCTGCGATTCGTAGGCGAACGTGGGCTGCACCGCGCCGAGCCCGCGCATCGCCCCGCACGGCGGGTTGTTCGTGTACAGGCCCCAGGCCTCGACGTCCACGTTCGGCACCCGGTAGGGGCCGACGCCGAGCGTCGTCGCGTTCCCCACCACGACGGGGGTCTTGGACGCGTAGGCGCCGCCGTCGAAGTACTGCCGCGCCTTCACGTACACCAGCTCGCCGTCGCGGGTGGCGCCGTGCTCGTAGTACATCGTCGCGGGATGCCGGTGCACGTGGCCGTGGAACGATTCCTCGCGCCCGTACACCATCTTCACCGGTCTTCCGGTGCGCAGCGCCAGCAGGCACACGTGCACCTGGATCGACAGGTCTTCGCGCCCGCCGAACGCGCCGCCCACCCCGGACAGCGTCATCCGCACCAGCTCCGGGTCGAGGCCGAGCGCGGCGGCGGTCTGCGCGCGGTCCGAGTGCAGGTCCTGGGTGGCGAGGTACAGGTCGACGCCGCCGTCGTCGGCGGGGATCGCCAGCCCGGCCTCGGGGCCGAGGAACGCCTGGTCCTGCATGCCGACGGTGTAGGTGCCGGAGACGACGACGTCGGCGACCGCATCCGGATCCCCCTTGCGGATCACCTGGTGGCGCACCACGTTCCCGCCGGGGTGCAGCGGCGGCAACGCCGTGTCGTGCGCGGCGAGTTCCGCGTCGGTGCTGGCGGGCAGCACCTCGTAGGCCACGTCGATGCGGTCCAGGGCGCGGCGCGCGAGCTCCGGGTGCTCGGCGGCGACCAGCGCCACCGGTTCGCCCCGGTAGCGCACCACGTCCTCCGCGAGCACCGGCTGGTCCTGCTGCTTCACGCCGTACCGGTTGCGGCCGGGCACGTCGGCGGCGGTGAGCACGGCCCGCACCCCCGGCAACCGCAGCGCCGCGGTCACGTCGATCGAGGTGATGCGCGCGTGCGGGTGCGGGCTGCGCAGCGTCGCGCCCCACAGCATGTGCTCCGCCCACAGGTCGGAGGCGAACGCGAATTCGCCGCGCACCTTCAGCGTGCCGTCGGGACGCGGCGGCGATTCCCCGATGCCGCCCGCGATGCCGGTGTCGAGGTGCTGCGGAGTGCGCGTGGGGCCGTTCATCGGGCCACCTCCCCGGATCGTGCCTCGGATCGGGTGCGGAGCCTGCTGCTCGCGGCGCGCAGATCGCGCGCCGAGTCCACTTCGGACGCCGCGCTGCGGGCGCCGTCCTCGACGATGCGCCGCGCGCCGCGCGGCAGCGGCCGCGGCGGGACGGGCCGGTCAGGCATCGCCGGCCTCCCGCCGGGCGGCGAGCCGCACCGCGTCCAGGATCTTCTCGTACCCGGTGCACCGGCAGAGGTTCCCGGCCAACGCCTCCCGGATCTCCACGTCCGACGGGCTCGGCCGCCGCCGCAGCAGATCGGTGGCCTGCACCAGCAGGCCCGGCGTGCAGAACCCGCATTGCACCGCGCCCGCGTCCAGGAACGCCCGCTGCACCGGGTTGAGCCGGTCGCCGTCCGCGAGTCCCTCCACGGTGACCACCTCGCGGCCCTCCACCTGCCCGGCCGCGACCAGGCACGCGCACACCGCGACCCCGTCCAAGGTCACCGTGCACGAACCGCACTCGCCCTGCTCGCACGCGTTCTTCGAACCGGGCAGGCCGAGCCGTTCCCGCAGCACGTACAGCAGGCTCTCGCCCTCCCACACGTCGTCGGCCTGCTGCCGCCGCCCGTTGACGGTGAAGTTCACGCGCATGACCGCCTCCCGCTCCGGTGCTCGTCCCACACCCGCTGCACCGTCCGGCGGGCCAGCACGGCCAGCGCGTGCCTGCGATATCCGGCGGTGCCGCGCACGTCGTCGATGGGGTGCGCCGCGGCCGCCACGAGCGCACCGAACCGGCGCACCACCAGGTCCGGCAGGGCCCGCGGCCGCTCCCACCCGTCGCTCGCGGTGAGCTCCGCCGCCAGGAAGTCCTCGGCCGCGGTGGCGCGGAACGGCACCGGGCCCGCCGAACCCACCCCGGTGCCGACCCGCCGCCGGTCCGGGTCCAGCGCGATCGCGAACGCGCACACCGCGATCACCATCGCGTTGCGGGTGCCGACCTTCGCGAACTGCTGCGGGCCCGCTGCGGGCGGCACGTGCACCGCCGCGATCAACTCGTCGGGGGCCAGCGCGGTCCGCTTCGGACCGGTGAAGAACCCCGCGACCGGCAGCGTCCTGGTGCCGCGCACCGAGACCACCTCGATCCGCGCGTCCGCGGCCAGCAGCGGCGGATGCCCGTCCCCGGCGGGGGACGCCGAACCGAGGTTGCCGCCGAGCGTCCCCCGATTGCGGATCTGCGGGGAACCCACGGTGCGCGACGCCGTCGCCAGGCCCGGGAGCCGGTCGCCCAGCTCCTCGATCAGCCGCGCGTAGGGCAGCAGGGCGCCGATGCGCAGCAGCCCGTCCGACTCCGACCAGTCCTGCTCGGCGCCGGTGGCGGTGAGGTCCAGCAACGCCGCCGGCCGGTCGTGCCCGAAGTTCAGCCCTACCAGCACGTCCGTGCCGCCTGCCAGCACGGTCGCGTCCGGGCGGGCCGCCCGGAGTTCCAGGGCCTCGCGCCACGAGGTCGGTCGCAGGAAGTCCACGGCGCTGCCTCCCGTCGCTCGTCGACGAGAGCCGCACCGGCCGCGGCCCGTCGCCGAGGGTCGTCGTCCCAGTACACAACCCGCGAGCGGAACTCGACCAGCGGTGGAAAGCCCGAAATGCCGGACGGGTGAACACCCGCCCCTCGTGCGTTCCTACGAACCGGGTGAACGGACCGTTCGTCCGACCTGACGGGACGAACGGTCCGTTCACCCGGACAGATCGCCGCCCCCGTCCGGCTTGCCACCCCCGCTCCGCCCCGACTCCGGTTCGAAGTGAACGGACCGTTCGTCCGACGTGCTGGGACGGACGGTCCGTTCACCCCGAACGAGCGCGAGACCGTCTCCGCTGCTGGTGGAGTGAACGGACCGTTCGTCCGGCTCCATCGGACGGACGGTCCGTTCACTCGAAACCCCCGCGGCGTTGCGGAGGGGCGCACCGCCGCCGCCCAGCCGCCCAGCCCGGGCGGGGTGAACGGACCGTTCGTCCCACGGGATCGGACGAACGGTCCGTTCACTCCATCCCGCCGGATACCTCCACAGCCCGCCTCCGACGGTGCAGAGTGAGCGGCGTGCACCTGAGCGATCTCGTCGACGACCCGGAGCTGGGTCTGACGCTGCTCACCGACCCGACCGACCCGGTGCTCCGCGGCGTGTACGTCACCGACCTGCTCGACCCGCGCCGCTACCTGAGCGGCGGCGAGCTGGTGATCACCGGCTTGATGTGGCGGGCGAGCCCGGCGGATTCGGCCCGGTTCGCCGCCCACCTGGCCGCGGCGGGCGTGGCGGCGGTCGCCGCGGGCACGGCACGGCTCGGCAGCACCCCGCCGGATCTGGTGGCGGCCTGCCGCGAGCACGGTCTCCCGCTGCTGGAGGTGCCGGTCGCGGTGAGCTTCAGCGCCCTGTCCGAGCGGGTGCTGGACGCGCACCGCGCGGCGGGCCGGGGCTGGGTGCCGGCGTTGGCGGCGGGCGCGGGGCTGGACGAGGTGCTGGGGCTGGCGTCGGCGGAGCTGGGCACCGGCTGCTGGGTGGTGTCGGGCGCGGGCGCGGTGCTGGCAGGCCCGCCGGAGCCGCCCGCGGCGGAGGTGCTGCGGCCGGGCCTGTCGGGCACGGCCCGCCTCGTCGAGTGGTCGGTGCACCCGGTCGGCGGCGGCCGGGAGCCGCGGCTCGCCCGCTGGTTCGTGGTGTCCCGCGCCGGTGCGGTCCCGCCGGAGGCGCTCGCGGAGCTGGCCACCGTGGTCGCGCTGGTGCGCACCCGCGTGGATCAGGCTCGCCGGATCGCGGGTCGTTCCGCGGAGTCGGCGTTGCGCAGGCTGCTCGACGGCACGTCGAGCGCGGCGGAGGTGGCGGCGCGGCTGGACGCGGCGGGTCTGCCGGTGGGGGAGCCGCTGCGGGTGGTGCAGGTGTCGGTGTCCGGTGGCGCGGCGCGTTCGGCGGCGGTGCTGCGCGAGCTGGCGGCGGCGACGGGCCTGCCGTGGGTGGCCGCGCCGTTGGGCGAGGTGGCGGCGGCGGTGTTCGCGGACGAGGAGTCGCGGCTGGCGCGGCTGCCCGCGCGGTTCCGCGAGTTCGCCGCTCTCGCGGAGCCGGGGATCGGGTTGCGGGCGGGCATCAGCGATGTCGCCGCCGCGGACGGGTTGCGCTCGGCGGTGGAGGAGGCGGGACACGCGCGCCGGCTCGCGCAGCTGTCGCCGGACGCGGTGGTGGTGACGGCGGACGCGCTCGCCTCGCACCGGGTGCTGCTGGCGTCGGTGCCGGAGGAGCTGCGCCGGTCCTACCGGGACAAGTTGCTGGGCCCGCTGCTGGCGTACGACGAGGCGCACGCCGCGGACCTGGTGCGCACGCTGCGGGTGTTCCTGGAGTGCTCGGGTTCGTGGTCGCGGTGCGCCGCGCGATTGCACCTGCACGTGAACACGCTGCGGTACCGGATCGGCCGGGTCGAGCAGATCACCGGGCGGAAGCTCGGAAACCTCTCCGCGCGCGTGGATTTCCACCTCGCACTGCAACTTCTCGACGACGGCCCGTCCTGATCGGCCGCTGCGTCGTGTGAGTGGTCACAAACGCCCGTCCGGCCCGGGGGGTTTCACCCGATCGGTTCGTAATCGGGTGCGTCGACCGGTACCGTGCTTGGTCGGCCGCCACCCCGGCGGCCGGAGCGACGCGAAGCCACGGAGGTAACGGGATTGACCGATCAGTCCGCCACCACCGGTGTGACGGACCGCCCGAGCGACGGCGACGTCGCCGGAACCGCGGCACGTTCCGCTGAACGCATCCGGGAACACCTGGACGGCGCGGTACCCGGCACCCCTTGCCTGGTGATGGACCTGACCGCAGTGCGGGAGCGCTACGCGGAACTGCGAGCCGCACTGCCGGACGCGCGGATCTGCTACGCGGTCAAGGCCAACCCGATGCCCGAGGTCATCGCCGCGCTCGTCGAGCTCGGCTCCTCCTTCGACGTCGCCAGCCCCGGCGAGATCGACCTCTGCCTCCAGCAGGGCGCCGACCCGGCGGCGATCTCCTACGGCAACACCATCAAGAAGCGCGCCGACATCGCCCGCGCCCACGCGCAAGGCGTCCGGCTGTTCGCCACCGACAGCGAAGCCGACCTCACCACCATCGCCGAAGCCGCACCCGGCGCGAGCGTGTTCTGCCGCGTGCTGGTCGCCAACGACGGCTCGCGAACCCCGTTCGGCCGCAAGTTCGGCTGCACCCCCGACACCGCCGTCCGGCTGCTCGTCCGCGCCGCCGAGCTCGGCCTCGACCCGTGCGGCGCGTCCTTCCACATCGGATCGCAGCAACACGACACCGCGGCCTGGGAGCACGGCATCGCCGCCGTGCGGCAGGTGTTCCGCGGCGCCGCCGAACACGGCGTCCGCCCGCGCCTGGTCAACCTCGGCGGCGGGCTGCCCGCGCACTACACCGATGCCGCGCCGCCGCTGGCCGACTACGCGCGGAGCATCGAGCGCGCCCTCGACCGCGACTTCGGCGCCGACCGGCCCGAACTGCTCGTCGAACCCGGCCGTCGTCTCGTCGGCGACGCGGGCGTGCTGCGCAGCGAGGTCGTCCTCGTCGCCCCGGACTCCGACGGCGAACGGCGCTGGGTCTACCTCGACGTCGGCCGCTACAACGGGCTCGCCGAGACCGAGGGCGAGGCGATCACCTACCGGCTGCGCACCTCCCGCGACGGCGACCCGACCGGCCCGGTCGTGCTCGCCGGCCCCACCTGCGACGGCGACGACGTCATCTACCAGCGCACCCGCTACGAGCTGCCGTTGACGCTGCGCGCCGGGGACACCGTGGACCTGCTCAGCGCCGGTGCCTACACCGCCAGCTACGCCTCGGTCGGCTTCAACGGCTTCCCGCCGCTGCCGACCTACTGCATCGACGGGCACGAGCGACCCTGACCGCTGCGGCACGCCCGTGCCACAGCGGTGCGCCCCGCCGATGCGCGAACACGAACGTTCCCCGCGAAATCTGCGAAATGTTGGGAGGTCGATAGATGTCGATTGATGCCGGAACCCTGCAACCCGTCGGTCTGTTCACCGGGCAGCACGTACTCGCCGAGCTCGACGGTGTGGACGCGCAACTGCTCGACGACGAGCAGTTCCTGCGGGACACCCTGCACAGCGCGCTGAGCCGCTCGCAGGCCACCGTGTGCCAGGTGATCGCCAAGCGGTTCGAACCGCAGGGCGTCACAGTGCTGGCACTGCTATCGGAATCCCATGCGTCGCTGCACACTTATCCCGAAGAGGGATCGATCTTCATCGACGTGTTCACCTGCGGGAACACCGCGCAGCCGGAGCGAGCGGTCGAACTGCTCGCCGAAGCGCTGCGGCCCGCGTCGGTGAACACCCGGACGATCCGCCGGGGCCGGGACTACGACCCGGAACTGGTCTCGTGAGCGGTCCGCCGGCTCGCCGACCGCGAGCCGGCGGACATCACTCCACACTGGACACTCAATGCCCGCCACCCGGGCGCCACGACGAGGAGGAGCACCGTTGATCGAAATCGACGGGCAGCGTTGGGTCAGCGAACCCATGGGCGCCGACATGCGGCGGCTGTGGCGCATCGATGACGTGATCTGGGAAGGCGACACCGCCTACCAGCACGTGCTCATCGGCCGCACCGACCAGGGCGTCTCGCTGTTCTGCGACGACGACCGGCAGAGCACCGAGTTCTCCCAGCTCGTCTACCACGAAGCCATGCTGGTCCCCGGATTCCTGCTCGCCGCGAACCTGGACCGGGTGCTCATCATCGGCTCCAGCGAAGGCGTCGCCAGCCAGCTCGCCGTCGCCGCCGGAGCCACCCGCGTCGACCACGTCGACATCGACGAGGACTGCGTGCGGGCCTGCGCCGAGCACCTGCCCTACGGCTACACCACCGACGAGATCCCCGCGCTGCAACGCGGCGACGGACCGATCACCCTGCACTTCGGCGACGGCGTCGCCTTCCTCGACCAGGCCCCGCCGGAAGGCTACGACCTCGTCGTCGTCGACCTCCCCGACGAACGCGCCGACGACGCCGACGGCCAGCACAACCGGCTCTACGGCCTCGAATTCCTGCAGCGCTGCCAAACGGTCCTCGCCCCTGGCGGCGTCGTCGCGTTCCAAGCGGGCTGCCCCACCGTGTGGCGCAACGAAACGCTGATCCGCGCCTACAACCGGTTCCGCTCGGTGTTCGAGAGCGTCACCTACTTCGGCTCCGACGAGCACGAGTGGGCGTTCCTGTTCGGCCGCGCCGAACCGGTCGACGACCCCACCAACCTCATGCTGGAGAACCTCCCGAACAGCGAGTACCAGCCGCGCACCATCGACGACGCCAGCCTCATCGGCTGCACCGTCCCGCCCTACTCGGTGCGCAACCAGGGCTGAGCGAACAGCGGAAGAGCCCGCCGGATCACCCGATCCGGCGGGCTCTTCGCATGTCCGGCCTCAGCGGAACTGCAGGTACGGGTGCAGCCCGGGAGCACCGGTGCGCGCGCCGAACCACTGCTCGAACGCGATGCCCCGCTCCCGCAACTCCCCCTCCCACGCCGAGTTCACCGCGTCGTCCGACTGCCGCGCGTCCACCTCGTACAAGAGCTCGTGCGCGGTGTCGTCGAACGCGGCCGCTCCGAACGCCGCGAAGATCGGCGTGCTCCGCGACCAGTCCAGCAGCTCCGCCGCATCCAGCAGCACCTGCGCCTCGTGCACCAGCAGCCGCAGTGCCAGCGCCTCCGCCACGCACTGCGGCGGCGTCCACACCGGCTCCGACAGGCGGGTCGCCACCGCCGCCGACGCCAGCAGGAACGCGCGCGCGAACGCCGAGTCGTAGCGGGCGCCGTAGCAGGGCGGCAGCTCCGAGAGCACCAGCAGGCCCTGCGCCTCGTCCACCGTCGCGTTGTTGATGGACAGCGACAGCTCGTCGTAGAAGATCTCGTCGGTCACCACCCACACCGCGTGGATCAGCGCACCCGCGGCCAGCCGCGCCGCCGACTCGTCCGCACCCGGGACCGCGAAGGCCTCCGGGCCGAACGCGCGCAGCCGGGGCGCGCACTCCAGCAGCGTCTCCCGCCAGTGCTTCGCCTCCACCGCGGGCTCCGCGGCCCCCAGCGCCTCCTCCACGGCCAGCTCCAGCTCGCTGGAGTCGTCCGGGGTGCGCACGTCCGCCGCGGCCAGGCTCTGGTTGAACTCGTCCTCGGTGATCCGCACCTTCGACTCGGCCACCGACCAGCCGCTGAGCTCGTCGATCTCGCCGAGCAGCTCGTCGAGCACCGTCGCCGCCGCCCACTCCGCCGCCACCAGCGACGGCGCGTCCAGTACCAGCACCACCGTCGTCCGGTCCGGACCCGGCGAGATCCGGAAGTCCAGCACGTCGATGTCGGCCTGGTCCGGCCCGGTGACGCCCTCCACGAGCGCGAGCCTGCGGTCGAGCAACGCGACCACGCCCTGCTGCTGCAACTCGTCCAGTCCCTGCACCGCCACCGGCGGTTCGAGCACCGCCGTCACCACGTAGTCCACCGCTGCTGCCTCTCCATTCCCGGACGCACCGAATGGTACGTGCCACTGCTCCCGGAGAGCCCCCTGCGCCACCGCGGCGGAACGCGGGATCATCACCTGGTGACGACGACGGTGGCGGTGTTCGGCAGCTGCAACATGGACCTGGTGGCCTACGTGGGAACCGCCCCGAAGCGCGGGGAAACCGTGCTCGGGCGCGAATTCCGCACCGACCCGGGAGGAAAGGGCGCGAACCAGGCGGTCGCGGCCGCCCGCGCGGGCGCCACGGCACTGATGATCGGCGCGGTGGGGGAGGACGAACTGGGGAACGGGCTGCGCGAGGCATTGCGCGGCTTCGGCGTCGATGTGCGCGGCCTGCGCACCGTCCCCGGAAACAGCGGGACCGCGCATATCGTCGTGGACGACGACGGCGGAAACGCGATCGTCGTGGTCCCGGGAGCCAATGCGACCGTCGATTCGCTCGCACCCGGCGATGCCGATCTGATCGCGAGTTCCGGGGCGCTCCTGTTGCAGCTGGAGATCCCGTTCACCGGGGTCGAATCCGCCGCCGCGGCCGGGCGCGCCGCCGGAGTTCCGGTGATTCTCACGCCCGCACCCGCCGCGGAACTGTCCGCCGCGTTGCTGGCGAACGTGGACGTGCTGGTGCCGAACGAACACGAAGCCGCCGTCCTCACCGGATGCGACGATCCGGACGAGGCGTTGCGGGAATTGGTGAAACGAGTACCGGAAGTGATCATCACGCTCGGTGCCGCCGGTTCGCTCTACGGCAATGCGGCGGGGGAGGTGCTCCGGTCGCCCGCACACCGCGTGCGAGCCGTGGACACGACCGCGGCGGGGGACACCTTCGTCGGCGTCTTCGCGGCGGCGCGCGCCGGGGGAGCGGAAGTGCGGGAAGCGCTGGCGACCGCCTCGGCCGCGTCGGCGCTGGCGGTGGGGCGCCACGGCGCCATGTCCTCGATGCCGGTGGAACAGGAGATCAGGGAGTTCCGCGGCTGAGCGCGGAAGCGGGGTGGAATGTCGCGGACGCCGCCGACCGGAGAAATGTCCGATCCCGCACGGGCGGCGCCGCGCGACATCCCGATCGCCTCACTTGGCCTTGTCGTAGGCGTCCACGATCTCCGAGGGAATGCGTCCTCGATCCGACACCTGCATGCCCTGCTCCCGGGCCCATTCCCGAATCGCCTGGTTGCGTTCCCGGTCGGCGGCCGTGGGAGCGGCGGCGGCCTTGCCCACCTTGCCCGCCGCGCGCTTGCGGCCCCCGGTGCGGCGTGCGGCGGAGACGTACGACGCCAACGAGTCCCGCAGTTTCGCTGCGTTGTCGGCGGACAGGTCGATCGTGTAGTCGACCCCGTCCAGGCTGAACTCGACCGTCGACTCTGCTTCCGACCCGTCGACGTCGTCGACGAGCTGCACGGTGACCTTCTGCGCCACTGAAAACCCTCGATTCCGGTTCGTTATTGCTGGCCTTCGCGCAAGAGCGTACGAAGAACGTTCTGAACAATAAACCGTTGTTGCGAAAATGTGCCACCCTGGGTCCGTCGAGCACTGACCGTGAGTGCCGGAACGCTGTTGTGACCGCGTTGTGCTTCAGATTACTTTCTCGATTTCGCGGCCGATCGGCTACGGTGTGTTGCGGGTGGTTCGCCCGGGGACCCGGCATCGCGGGGTCGACGGTGCCCCCGCACGGCGGTTCTCAACGGCCGGTGGTGCTGTTCTATCGTTGACGCGAGACAACAGCGATGCCGCGTGCTACAACGTGGGCCAGGGTCGCAGGAGTCTCGCCTGCAGGTGTCGCGGATCGAGACGGGGCACGTTCCCGAGACAGGTGATCATGGCCGAGCGGATTCAGGTCGAACTCGTCGACGACATAGACGGGTCGCCAGCCCAGCAGACCGTTACTTTCGCGCTGGACGGCGTGACCTACGAAATCGACTTGAGCGAACGGCACGCGCAACGCCTGCGCGGAGTCTTCGCCCGGTACATCGAGCGGGCGCGCGTTCCCGAGCGGGAGCAGTCCCCCGCCGCGGCCAAGCGCCAGGAACGGGATGAGCGCGACGCCCGCCAGGCGAATCGGCAGCTGACCGAGCAGATTCGCGGCGCCGCACAACGGAGCAAGGACCGGTTGCACAAGCAGCACGAACCGGAAGCGGACGAACAGGCCGAGGCCGAACCCGTGCTCGCGGTGGAACCGCGCGAACCGGAACAGGTCGCCCCGGAAGCTCCGCGCCCGCAGGAGGAACGGCCGAACGGCACCGCCACTTCGGTCTCGCTGCCGCAATTCTCGTCCGCAGTGGACTGAGCCGGTACCGGTGGTCTCGGCCGGTCGCGTTCCCGGCGCCGGGCCGCAACCGGCCCCGAACGCAGAAGAACCGCATCGTGGTGATCCGCGATGCGGTTCTTCGTCTTTCCGGGACCGTCGTCTTTCCGGACCGGTCGCTCCGCTGCCGCCTCCCCCGCGCGCGGAACGCGCGCTCCTCAGTCCGCCGCGCGGTGCCTGCGCCCTTTCCCGCGACCGCCGGCGTCGGCGTGCTGGGTGGCCGCCGGTTCGGCGGCCGACGACTCGGCGCTCTCCGTGAGCGCCGCGGCGAACTCGGGTGGGGCGCTGAGGCCCCAGTTGCTCGCTTCCGGGTCGATCAGCTGCTGCTGCAACTCGGTGTAGATGGGTGTGGAGTCCACGGTTACCCCCTGCCTCTTGGTCGGCGAGCACGCTACCCGCGCGCGGCGCGCATCAGCGCGCGAAACGCACCGCGATCACTCGATGGAGGTCGCCGGAGTTCCGGCGGTCGGCGGACCGGTGTCGTGGTGCGCGATGGTCCCGCAGCAAGCCGCCATCCGGGTGAAGCTGCAATGACCTGCGGTTTTCGCGTTAATGGGGGGTGGTGTTCAGGCCCGTTTCAGGCCCGTGTAGATTTCTTTCTGCCAGCACGGAACGGGCCGAAAACGAATCGGGTCGGGTGCGGCGGGGGTTGCGAAACGGGCTTCCAGGTGACTGGTAGAGTGAGCGACCTGATGAATCAACTCTAAACGGCAGGCCGGTGGCGGATGT